>JBFFFX010000212.1:0-5146 GCA_041557775.1 Acidimicrobiia bacterium
CCGACCGATCACCAGCTCCGTCACCGCGGGGTCGAGGACCGCACCGCCCCGTTTGACCGTGTGCACGGCGCGGATCAGCTCCTGATCGGCCACGTCCTTCATGAGGTAACCGCTCGCCCCCGCCTGGATCGCTTGCCATACGTACTCGTCGTCATCATGCACCGTGAGGATGATCACGACGACGCCCGAGAAGTCCGTCTTGATCCTGCGGGTCGCCTCGACGCCGTTCATGACGGGCATGCCGATGTCGAGGAGCACGACGTCGGGCCGCAATTCGGCGACCAGGGCGACGGCCTCTGCACCGTTGACCGCTTCGCCCACCACCTCGATCATCTCATCCTGTTGGAGAATCTCCCTCGTGCCGCGACGCACAAGGCCGTGGTCGTCGGCGATGAGGACTGTCGTCGGTGCTGTCATGTGGCATCGTCATTATCGCCTATGCCATCCAAACTCGGAATAGGGGAATCCATGTGGCGGCCTCACGCCGAACCTTGGCAGCACGTCCTGACCCGAAGTGCCGTCGAAGCTTCCACGCGGCAGACGCCACCCCACACCGAGATTGAGAACGGCGTCGCAAACTATGGAATGGCGAATGCGGGGTTTCACGTACTAGCCCCAGGTCCTTTGTGCCTAACGGCAACGAACCCGACACGCCAGCATCACGTTCAAGCAGGGAAGCAGGGAAGCAGGGAAGCAGGGAAGCAGGGACATCCCCTCACACGGGGGACCGCCTCTCCTCCCGAGGGAACAAGGCCAAGCACCCCTTGGAGAGGATCGCCGGCGGCGCCCCCGGTGCGGGGCTGCCCGGGCAGGAGGTATGAGTGCGCACGATCTACGTTGCAGCCTCTGGTGGCGCTGCCTCCACAGCCGCCTTCGCCGTGAGTCAGTTGGGTGACGGGCTTCTCGCTGCCGCCGCGTTCGTCGTCGCGCTGTTTGTCCCCGTCATCACTGCGGGCATCTTGCTGTCCGCCGCGGCCGACGCTTGGCTCGCTCGACCCCGGCTCTGGACGTCCGCCCGATGCTTCCGACCAGGCCGGTGGCTCGGTGCGGCCCACTGCGGCGGGTGCCGGAGAAGGCGGCTGCAGCTCCAGTTCATCTGGGTGTGCGAGCGCTGCGACCGCGCCCCTGCGTGGTAGGGCAAACGACCTTTGCCCCTGCGAATCGCCACGACGCATCGGTCCACGCCGCGGCGGTGAGCTACGACTCCAGGTGGGAGCCGATGTCCTCCATCGACGCGGCGACGTTCGCCGGATTGAAGAGCACGCACGGCATCCCGACGACCAAGGCGCCCGCAAGGTTCACCGGCTGATCGTCGACGAACAGGACCCGCTCCGGCGCGACGCCCAGAGTCTGCACGGCGAGATCGAACGCGCGCGGATCGGGCTTGCGGTGGTCAGTGAACGACAGGTCGATGACGTGATCGACGGCCCGCAGAATCGAGATTCGGTCGATCCACTGCTGCGGGTGGAAGAACGACAGATCGTTCGTGAGGATCGCAACCGCCCGGCCTCGGGCCTGTTGGGCGCCGATCAGCTCGGCGAGCTCCGGCCGGATCAGGTCCTGCTCTTCGCGCTCGAAGACCGCGTGAAGTGGAGGGTCGGGCAACTCGCCGTTGAACAGCTCGATGAGCTCGTCTGTCCGCAAGCGCCAGTACTCGCGCTCGGCGAGCGAACCACCGAGCACGCGCGCGAACAGCGGATCGGCAGCCGTGTCGAACGGTCCACCCCACACAAGCGTGTCCGGCGACAACCCCCTGCTCGCGGCGAAGTGCGAGACGAGCTCGAACGGGGTCCGCAGCACGACGCCGCCGAAGTCGAGCAAGAGCGCGTCGATCACAAGGCTCCTCACCAGCGGCAGTCCGCGCAGGCTACCTCACCCACGGGCTCTGCGGCTGTGGCAAACTCACGGTGCGGCGACGATCGAGGAACAAGGGCCATGGGATCAAGCGAGCGGCGCGACGGCTGCACCTATTGCCGACCAGCGCAACACATCGCGGTGCCCGCGACGACCGTGGACCGGGACCGCCCATGACGGCACACATCCGCTGGTTCGACGAGATCACAATGGCCGACCTCGACGCGGTCGGCGGCAAGAACGCATCGCTCGGCGAGATGATCAGCAATCTCGCATCGGCTGGGATCAGCGTACCGGGCGGGTTCGCCACGACCGCCGCAGCCTTCCGCGACCACCTCGCCGTATCCGGTTTGGCCGACCGCATCGCCGAGCGACTGGCCGTCCTCGACATCGACGATGTGATCGCGCTCGCTGCCGCAGGGGCGGAGATCCGCGGCTGGATCGAGGCCACTCCGCTTCCGGAAGCGCTGACGGCCGAGATTCGCGACGCGTACGCCCAGCTCGCCACCGGCGGTGACCCCAACCCCGCCGTGGCCGTTCGTTCTTCGGCTACCGCCGAGGACCTGCCCGACGCCTCCTTCGCCGGCCAGCAAGAGACGTTCCTCAACGTCTCTGGGATCGACGCAGTGCTCGATGCGACGCGGCGCGTGTTCGCCTCGCTCTACAACGACCGCGCCATCGCCTACCGCGTGCACAAGGGGTTCACCCACGACAACGTCGCGCTCTCGGCGGGAGTCCAGCGCATGGCCCGCAGCGACGTCGGCTCCGCCGGAGTGGCGTTCTCCATCGACACCGAGTCCGGCTTCGACGATGCGGTGTTCGTCACCTCCAGCTACGGGCTCGGCGAGCTGCTGGTCCAAGGCGCGGTGAATCCCGACGAGTTCTACGTGTCCAAGTCGCGACTCGCCGCGGGCAAGGCCGCGATCCTGCAGCGCCGCCTGGGCAGCAAGCACGAGCGCATGGTCTACGGCACCGGGGAACGTCGTGTGGTGACCGAAGAGGTCCCCCTGGAGCTGCGGCGCCGCTTCTCGCTGAGCGACGCCGACGTGACGGCGCTGGCCCGAATGGTGACGACCATCGAAGACCACTACGACCGTCCCATGGACGTCGAGTGGGCGAAGGACGGAGTGACCGGCGAGCTGCTGATCCTCCAGGCACGGCCGGAGACCGTTCAATCGCAGACGTCGAATCGTGTCATCGAGCGCTTCGAGATCGGGGAACGGAGCGAGATCCTGGTGGAGGGCCGCGCCGTGGGCCAGCGCATCGGCAGCGGAACGGTGCGCGTGATTCGCACCGCGGCGCAGATGGACCGCGTCCAGCCCGGCGACGTCCTCGTCGCCGACATGACCGACCCCGACTGGGAGCCGGTGATGAAGCGAGCGGCGGCGATCGTGACCAACCGCGGTGGCCGGACCTGCCACGCCGCAATCATCGCCCGCGAGCTGGAGATCCCGGCGGTGGTCGGCAGCGGCGACGCCACCGATGTGCTCGAAGACGGCATGCCGGTCACCGTGTCGTGCGCCGAAGGCGATGCCGGCTTCGTCTACGCCGGAGAGCTGCCGTACGAGATTCGCCGCATCGAGCTCGACGCCATGCCGGAGCCCCCGGTGAAGATCATGATGAACGTCGCCAATCCGGAACGGGCGTTTGCGTTTGGGCGGCTCCCCAACCACGGGGTCGGGCTGGCCCGCGTCGAGTTCGTCATCAACAACGTCGTCGGCGTGCATCCCCGGGCACTGCTGGAGTACGAAGGTCTGCCCGAGGACCTCCAACACGTCATCGACGAGCGCACGGCCGGCTACGACGACCCGGCCTCGTTCTTCGTGCAGAAACTGGCCGAGGGGATCTCCACCATCGCCGCCGCGTTCGACCCCAAGCCGGTGATCGTGCGGTTGTCCGACTTCAAGTCCAACGAGTACGCCCACCTCATCGGCGGTTCCCGGTACGAGCCCCACGAGGAGAACCCGATGATCGGGTTCCGCGGCGCCTCCCGGTATCGCGATGCGGCCTTCCGGGCGAGCTTCGACCTCGAGTGCCGGGCGCTGCGCTACGTCCGCGAGGACATGGGCTTCGAGAACGTCGAGATCATGATCCCGTTCGTGAGGACCCTCGCCGAAGCCGAAGAGGTGCTGGAGGTGCTCGCCGAGAACGGCATCGAGCGCGGCCGCCACGGCCTGCGCCTCATCATGATGTGCGAGGTGCCGTCGAATGCCGTGCTCGCCGAGCAGTTCCTCGAGCATTTCGATGGCTTCTCGATCGGCAGCAACGACCTGACCCAGTTCACGCTGGCCCTCGATCGCGACTCGGGCCTCGTTGCCGACCTGTTCAACGAGCGCGACCCGGCCGTCAAGGCCCTCATCTCCCAGGCCATCGATGCGTGCAAGACCGCACAGAAGTACATCGGCATCTGCGGACAGGGGCCTTCTGACCACCCCGACTTCGCCGAGTGGCTGCGCGACGAGGGCATCGACTCGATCTCGTTGAACCCGGACACGGTGCTGGAGACCTGGCTGTTGCTTTCGGGCGTCGCCGCCGAATAGCGCATGAACGCGACGCGCACGATCTACTGCGTATCCGACCACACCGGGGTCACGGCCGAGGTGTTCGCCCACAGCTTGATGGCCCGCTTCGACGACCTCACCACCCACTACAAGGTCCGCAGCTTCGTGAACAGCCCGGATCGCGTCGAAGAGGTCGTCCGGGAGATCACGGCATCGGCACGCACTGGCGAGCGCCCGATCGTGTTCTCGACGCTCACCGACCCAAGCGTACGCCTCCGTCTCAAAGACACCGGAGCGCTCGTTCTGGGTCTGTTCGACCACTTCGTCGAGGAACTGTCAGACGAGCTCGGCCTGACCCCCTCGGCAGTCGTCGGCGCGTATCACGGCATCCGCGACCTCGCCAAGTATCAGGCCCGGCTCGATGCCGTGGACTTCTCTCTGGCCACCGACGACGGACTGGGCACCAAGAACTACGACGACGCCGACCTGATCCTGATCGGCGTCTCCCGCGTGGGCAAGACGCCAACGTCGCTCTACATGGCAATGCACCACGGACTGTGGGCCGCCAACTACCCACTGACCGGAGAGGAACTCGCAGAACCGGGGCTGCCCGAGGCGCTGCGGCCCCACCGCGGCAAGCTGTACGCGCTGACCATCGACCCGGTGCGCCTGCACCAGATCCGCCAGAAGCGCCGCCCGGACAGCCGCTACGCCGCCCTGCCGACGTGCACCCACGAGGTGACGGCTGCGGAGCAACTGTTTCGCCAGGAACGCATCCCCACCACGAATAC
>JBFFFX010000213.1:0-5129 GCA_041557775.1 Acidimicrobiia bacterium
CAGCCGAAGTTCGCCCCGGCGGAGGACGAGACGGAGACGGCGTTGATCTCCTCGATCGCCCCCTGGCCTACGTCGCCTATGTAGAGATCGTCCCCATGGAACGCAAACCGCCACGGATTGCGCAGGCCGTAGGCCCAGATCTCGTCCTCGCCGGCAACCCCGACGAACGGATTGTCCGCCGGCACCTCGTACGGTGCGGCCCCGTCGACGTCGAGACGGAGCATCGCGCCGAGGAGGTTGCCGATGTCCTGGGCATTGCGCTGTGGGTCGTTGCCGCTCCCGCCGTCGCCGAGCCCGATGTAGAGGTGGCCGTCGGGGCCGAACTCGATCATGCCGCCGTTGTGGTTGGAGTACGGCTGGCCGATCTCGATGATCACGCTCTCTCCGGAGAGCGCCACATTCGGATCACCCGACACCCGGTACTCGGCGACGACCGAGGTGTGACAGCCGACACTGGGGCAATTCGCGGGGATGTCGTCGCTCGAGTAGTACACGAAGAAGCGGCCGTTGGTGGCGTAGTCGGGATGGAAGGCCATCGAGAGCAGCCCCCGCTCGCCGCCGGACAAGACCTTGGCGCCGATGTCGAGGAACGGCGCCGCCTTGACCACGCCGTCCTGCAGAATCCGGATGACCCCGCCTTGCTCGACGATGAACAAGCGATCGTCACCCGCCGGGGCGGTCACGTGCACCGGACTCGCCAGGCCGGTCGCCACCACGGTCAGCGTCGGCACGGCGGGCGGCGGCGGCACGATCGGATCGAGCCCCTCGGCTCGCTGCAGAAACGCCGCCATCTGCCCGCGAGTGACGAACGCACTCGGACAGAAGCGATCGTTGTGGGGCGGGTTGCAGCCCTTCGTGATCCCTGCGTGGGCGAGCTTCTCGATGTCCGCCTCGAAGATGGACTCGTCGTCGTCGACGAATCGGTTGCCGCCGGCGTCCGCGGTGAGCCCGAGCGCCCGGACGAGGAAGGCGGCCATCTGTCCCCGGGTGACGAACGCACTTGGACAGAAGCGATCGTTATGCGGTGGGTTGCAGCCCTTGGTGATCCCGACGGCGGCGACCGCCTCGATCGATGGTTCGAACACGGAGCCGTCATCATCCGTGAACGTCCCCCCGGGCGGCAACTCGCCGGCCGTCCCCGCAACCATCGGAAACAGCGTCAGGGAGAGCAGGAGGGTCGTGAAGCGGATTCGCGCCGATTGCGACATCGCGCCGGAGGCTACCCATGTCCGGATGTTGCGCAACCAACGACCGGCAGAGGTCCAAGCCTGGCAACCAGCGCGCTCGCCGGAGGGTCGTAGGATGGCCGCCCGCCATCTGGGATTGCCGCTGTGAATCGTCATCCGTCCGGCTCGCGTCGGAGCGCACCCCTGTGACGGCGCCGACCCGAGTGCTGCTCATCACGAGCAACGGCGCCGGCATGGGACACCTGACCCGACAGCTCTCGGTCGCCCTCGCCGCCGGTGCGCGGGTCGAGGCGACCTTGTTCTCACTCTCGGTGGCGCTGCCGGTGGTCGCTGCGCACGGCATCCCCGGCGAGTACTGCCCGAGCGTGGAGCGGCAGTGGATGCCCTCTCGGCTGTGGCACGGCTACTTGCGTGAGCGCATCGTCGCTGCGGCCGCCGAGACCGGCGCCGAGGTGATCGCCTTCGACGGCGTGGCTCCGTATCCGGGAATCCTGGGCGCCCGAGCGGCGCTGCGCGACGTCCCATTCGTGTGGATGAGACGGGGGATGTGGCGCCCGGGCGTCAACGCGGCACAGCTGCGGAAGGCGGCGTTCTTCGACCGCATCATCGAGCCCGGCGACCTCGCCTCTGCGGCCGACCGCGGGCCGACGGCTGGTCTAGACGACGCCGTGCCGGTGCCACCGATCAGCATGCTGGAGGTCGTGCCCCGCCTCCCACGCCGCGACGCGGCAACACGGCTCGGCATCGACGCCGACCGGCCGACGGTGCTCGTGACGCTGGGCTCGGGCAGGCTCGGCGCCGTCGAGGCACCGGGTGCGGTCGTGCTCGAGGCGCTCCTCCAGGACCCCGAGTGGCAAGTCTGCGTCACCAAGCCGGCGATCGCCCAGCGCACCGTCGCCATCGACGACCCCGCCCGGGTGCGGGAGCTGCGCGGGGTGTACCCCCTGGTCCGCTACCTCGACGCATTCGACGCCGTCGTGAGCGCCGCCGGCTACAACGCCGTCCACGAGTTCCTCCCGGCGGCGCTCCCCACCGTGCTCGTCCCGAACCCGGCGACGCGAACCGACGACCAGGTCGCCCGGGCGAACACGCTCGCTGCCGAGGGTCTGGCGCTGGCAGCACACCCGGAAGCGGCGACCGATCTCGCCGCCGCAGTGTCGCACCTGTCGGATCGGAGCGTGCGCAGCGATCTCACCGACGCCTGCGGCGCGCTTCCGCAGCAGCGCCGCAGTGGAGGCGCGGCGAGATCCGCTGACCTGCTGGTCGAACTGGCCCGCGACTTCGCACCGCGCCGCCTCGCGCTCGCGGAGCAGCCGGCCCGGCTCGACATCTGGTGGCGGGAGACCGCCAAGCGCATCCTCGGCGACCGCGGAACCGAGATGGTGCGGCGGCTGCTCGGTCGCTCCCACACGGGCCTACCTCACCGTCTCCCGGTACGGGTGGTCACGTCTTCCGGCGAAGAGCAATTCGATGCGGACCCGGCGTCATTGCTGATCAGCGACGAGATCCCAGAGGAGCGGATCCGCAGCGGAGGCCCTGTAGAGCACCTGATGCCGGGCTCGTCGCCGGAGTATCGGTCGCAACGGCGAAAGATCGTCGCCAAGTACTACGACGTGCAACGGTGAGGCTCAGCCGTACGTGACGTCGACGAACCGAGGCACGATCTCGACGAAGACCCGACCGACCGGCAGCGGCACCTCCGTCCCCGCCTCGTCAACGATGATCCAGCCGTCCTCCTGACCACCGCGCAGCCAGCGGCCCTCCAGCACCTCGCCGCCGTGGAAGACGAGCGCATCTCCGAAGCCGACCACATCGAAGTTGAGCACCTCTGCTCCGGAGCCGTCCTGGTACCCGGCGTTGCGCTGCGCCACCTGCAGCACCACGACGGTGTCGGTCGTGAATGGCTCCGGCTCGCCGTCGAAGGTCGACACCACACCCACCGTCTCGCCGTTCTGCACTCGCACCCACTCGCCACCCTCGAAACGCCACACGACGTCGGTGACCCCGGAGAATGGGATGGAGATCGAGGAAGCCTGACCCGTTGGAGCGAAGTCATCGCCGAACGAGAACGCCCCTGCCGGCGAGGACGCGCCGCCCGCGAGCCGATCGATCAGCTCGAGCAGCGCAACGACGTGGTGGGGACGGGGGCGATCGATCTGGCCGAACGCACCGTCGGCGTTGAGGTCGACCAAGGCAACGCCGGCGGGTCCGAAGTGACGCCGCACGAAGTCGTGGCCGCCGGTCGTCAGCAACAGCGGCCGGAACGGTGCGAGGACGGCGGCGTCGACCTGCCGGATCGACCGCACCGGACCGACTACGGGAGGCGGGGTATCGAAGAACAGGGCCGTGAGGCGGGTGATGCCGCCCTCCACCGGGATCTCGATGACCATCTCGGCCTCCCCGATGCCCACCTGGGGCATCGCCGCCGCGACGTTGTCGACCTTGACCGCAACGATGCGCCGAGAAGTCGGATCCCCCAACTGCTCCCCGGTCAGCGGATTCCGGTCGAGCGTCACGGCCATGGTGGTCGTCGTCGTGCCTGCGGGCGCCGCCGTGGTGACCGTCGGGGCCGTCGGCACCGACGTGGTCGTGGAGTCGTCCGTCGCCGAAAGGACCGGAGTGAGCGTCGTGACCGTAGTGTCGGCCGTGCCGGCGTCGCCGTCGCCGCCCCCGCCGGCGCACAGCCCGATGAGGAGCCCCAGGACGATGCCACCGGCCCCGGTGGCGGCGGCGATGCGCGTCAGCGGCTTCTGGACCCACTCACGCAGGCGATCGACAAAAGTCGGTGGTACCGGGGGCAGGGGTTGGGTCGGCGGCGGGGGTGGCGCCGTCACGTGGTTCTCCGATGATGTGTCTACGCGGATGGTAGGTCCCGCCCGGAGCAAGGCAAAGCGAGACGGCGCCGGCACGGGGTGCCGATAGAGTGGCGGCTCATGACCAAACCCGTGCTCAGCGTCGTGGTCCTCGCCTGGGATCAACTCGAACTGACCCGGCAGTGTGTCGACTCGATCCGGCGCACCACGGATGTGCCGTACGAGCTGATCATCGTCGACAACGGCTCGGGAACGGACGCGGCGACCTACGCCGAGAGCGCGGCCGACGTCGCGGTGCTGAACGAGGAGAACCGCGGCTTCGCCACCGGCATGAACCAGGGGCTGGCGGTGGCGTCCGGGGAATTCGTAGCATTCGTGAACAACGACACCGAACTGCCAGAACGATGGGCGTCCCGGCTCATGGAGACCTTCGCCGACCACCCGACGGCCGGGCTCGTCCTCCCCGCCGTCACTGCCGCCGGCAACCAGTACAGCGTTCGGACCGAGCCGGGCACCGACCGGATCGTGGTACCGCCATTCCGAGCGATACCGAGCGGTGTGCTGTACGTCCTGCCGGCGCCGCTGCTCGACGTGATCGGCGGCTGGTGCGAGGACTATCCGGTGGCCAGCAGCGAGGACCTCGACTTGCTGTTCACCGTCTGGGGCGTCGGTCACGACGTCGTGCTGGACGAGCGCGTGCTCGTGGAGCATGTCGGCAGCGGAACCGTGACCGAGAAGCTGCCCGAACGCAACCGCATCTGGCGGGAGAACCGGCGCCGCTTTACGAAGAAGTGGATGGCGATCGGCGTCGACGACCTGCCTGCCGTGCCGGGGATCGACCCAACAGTCGTGAACCATCGGGCGCAGCAGGCAGCCACCGCGGCGACCTGGATGGAACGGTGGTTCGTCGAGAAGGAGTCAACGGCCGCGCTGCGGGCACAGCTCGGCAAGGCTCGCCGCCAGGAGGAGGCCGCCAGTGCTCGGATCACGGTCCTGGAACGCCGTGCGCAGTCCTGGGGTCCTCGTGTCGCTCGAGTGGTCAGCAGGTGGCTCGGACGTCTCAGGCGGTGACGCTCGTGCCGTGACGAGCATCACCTGAGCCAGGGACGTTGCCGTCGTCGGTGGACCG
>JBFFFX010000214.1:0-5123 GCA_041557775.1 Acidimicrobiia bacterium
ATCCGCTGCTGGCGCGTCTCCAGCACGACCCGCACCGTCTTGGGCAATCGGTGCAGCCGGCTGCCCGTCTTGGCCGACATGCGAAGCACCGGCGCCCAGGACACGAAGGCGAGCCGGTCCCCCACCCCGTCCTCGGTGAACAGGCGGCTCTCCTCGTCGACGACGTCCCACTTGTTGAGCAGCACGATGAGACCCACCCCGGCGTCGGCGATCTCCTCGGCGAGCCGCTGCTCCTGGTGCGTCACACCGCGCAGCCCGTCGATCATGAGCAACGCGACGTCTGCGTCCTTCAATGCTTGGCGCGCCCGCATGACGGCGTAGTACTCGACGTCGTCCTTGATCTTCGTGCGCCGCTTGATGCCCGCAGTGTCGATGATCTCGAACGGCTCGCCGTCCAACTCGACGATGAGGTTGATCGGGTCGCGGGTCGTACCCGGCACGTCGGACACCAGCACTCGCTCTTCGCCGGCGAGCTTGTTGAGCAGAGTCGACTTGCCCACGTTGGGGCGCCCGATGACGGCCAGCCTCGCCAGCGCATCATCCGGCAGATGGCTGCCTTCCTCGGGCAGCGCATCGACCAGGGCGTCCAGGAAGTCACCGGTGCCGCGGCCGTGCTGGGCGCTGACGCCGAGCGGCGCGCCGAGACCCAGCGCCCACAGATGATTCAGGTCCTCTTCCTGCCGGGGACTGTCGACCTTGTTGGCGACGAACACGAACGGCACACCGGTCCGCAGCAGCATGCGGGCCACGCCCTGGTCGTCGTCGGTGATGGCAGTCGTCGCATCCGCCACGAAGATCACCAGGTCTGCCGCAGAGATGGCCGCCTCGGCCTGGCCGCGGATGTTCGCCGTCAGCTCCTCCTCCGGGTTCAGCTCCCATCCGCCGGTGTCGACGAGCAGGAACTCCCTCCTGTTCCACTCCGCAACGAACTCGCGCCGGTCGCGGGTCACACCGGCCTGCTCGTCGACCACGGCGGCGCGCCGGCGCAGGATGCGGTTCACGAGCGTCGACTTGCCGACGTTCGGACGTCCGAGGACGGCGACTACCGGAAGCCGGCTCATGCCGCCAGCCCCGTGAGAAGCCCCCCGGCCGTGGCCTCCACGGCGATCACGGGAGCCTTGGCGACGGCGGCAACGTGTTCGAGCGGCACGTTGTCGAGAAACACGTCCCCTTGCAGCGCCACATCCGGGACCAGATACACCGCCGCCGGCCCGGTGTCGGCGGCGAGTGCCCGGGCGATGTCGTCGCCGACGATGAGCCCGGCCACGGCGACGTTGCCGGCGAAGAAGTCGTTGGGAATCGGGAGCAACCGGATCGGCCGCCCCGAGATGCGCTCGAACCGCGCGATCACCGGCGCCAGCGCCCGAGCGCCGTACTCACCGGTGATCACGACGGCGGGGCCCGCCTCGGGGGCCTCGGGATCTTCGCCGGTGTGGCGCGGCGCCCGGTAGCCGGTGGCCGGCGCGGCGGGAATCGAGCGCCACTCGCCCGTGATGATCGGAGGCTCGAGCCCGACGCCCCGCTCGATCCGATCGATCTCGTCGTAGAGGGCGCGCACCATCCCGATGCCGTTCTCGTGCTGCGCGTAGTCCTCGTACGCCTCCGACGAAGGGAAGTCCCTCCCGGCCATCAGGTACAGCTCGTCGGACGCGAAGAACATGCGGCGCCCGAGGCGGTCGAGCGCGATCTCCTGCCAGCGGGTGATGATGTCGAGATCCCGCTGCGCTTGTGCGGCGGTGTGCGGCACCAGCGATGGCTCGGTGTTGAATTGCGACACGCCGAGCGGCACGATACCCACCGAGGCGAGCCGCGGGTAGCGCACCACGATCTCCGCACAGGTGCGCTCGAGGACGTCGGCACCGTTGATATCGGGACACAGCACGATCTGCCCGTGAATCGTGACGTCCCGGTCGAGCAGCCCCCGCAGCCATCGCAGACTGGTCGCGCCCCGAGGGTTGCGCAGCATCCGGCTCCGCACCTCCGGATCCGTCGCGTGGATCGAGACATAGAGCGGACCGAGACGCTCCTCCACCACCCTGGCCAGATCCAGCTCGGTGAACCGGGTGAGTGTCGTGAAGTTCCCGTACAGGAACGACAGCCGATAGTCGTCGTCCTTCAGATAGAGCGACTTCCGCATCCCCGGCGGGAGCTGGTAGATGAAGCAGAACTCGCAATGGTTGTCGCAGGTCTGCACACGATCGAAGATCGAGGCATTGAGCCTGATGCCGAGCGGGATTCCCGCCTCCTTGTCGATCTCGATGCGGCGATTGCGTCCCCCGGTGCGGATGACCAGCTCAGGATCGGCCTCGTCGATGAGCTGCTGGTACTCGATGACGTCCGTGGGAACGATCCCGGCGACCGCGACCAACTCGTCACCGGGCACCAGCCCGGCGACCGCGGCAGGACTGCCGGGACTCACCTCGAGAATCGTGGGGAACGTCATGAGCGCCAGAAGTGTAGGAATGCTGGGGCCGCCGCCGGTCGCCACCTGCTCCGGCGGACTCCGCGTCGTCGCCTGCGATCGGCCAGATGCGCGCGGCGGAAGAGGGGGACCGCCGGGCCTACCATTCGCGCATGCCCGACAAGGTCCTACTCGCCGAACCCCGCGGCTTTTGCGCCGGCGTGGAGATGGCCATCAAGGCGCTCACCTGGATGGTGCGCATCTTCGAACCACCCGTCTACTGCTACCACGAGATCGTCCACAACGCCTCCGTGGTCGCCGCCTTCGAGCGCGCCGGCGTCGTCTTCGTAGACGACGTTGCCGAGGCACCGGTGGGCGCCCCGATCATGTTGTCCGCCCACGGTTCGGCGCCGGAGGTCGTCGCGATGGCCGGTGAGCGGGCCGCGGTGATGGTCGACGCGGTCTGTCCGCTGGTGACCAAGGTGCATCACGAGGTCAAACGGATGGCGGACAAGGGTTACGACATCATCTACGTGGGGCACGAAGGCCACGACGAGGCGGTGGGCGCGGTCGCTGAGGCGCCGGAGGCCGTCACCCTCGTGGATCCGCGTGTCGGTCTCAGCGGTTTCTCGCCCGAGGATCCCGAGCGCGTGGCGTTGCTGGCCCAGACCACCCTGGGCCTGTACGAGTGGGAGGGCGTTCTCGACGACGCCTCCGCCGACTATCCGGACCTGTGGACGGCGCGGCGCAGCGATCTTTGCTACGCCACGACCAACCGGCAGGCGGCCGTGCAGCGCCTCGCCGAGGAGGCAACCCTCATTCTCGTCGTCGGATCAGAGAACTCCTCCAACACACAAGCTCTGGTCCGGGTGGCGCAGAACGCCGGGGTCGAGGCGCACCGGGTCGACGAGCCCGAAGACGTGGATCCTTCGTGGCTCGCCGGCCATGCGGTCGTCGGTGTCACGGCAGGTGCGTCGGCACCGGATCAGCGGGTGCGGGGCGTCATCGCCGCCGTCGCCCCCTCGGAGGGCGTGACGGACGTGCGGGTGACGAATGAGGACGAGTACTTCCCCCTGCCGCCCGCACTCCGCAAGCTCGCCCAGGCGCTCCAGGCGCTGGTGGAAGCGGGCTATGCGTGCCGGGCACCGGGCCGGCCCGGGCCGATCGAACACGACCGCGAGTGGGGCGCCACCGAAGCCCTCGCCCTGCTCGACGTCTAGGTGTGCGGCCGAGCTGGACTCCGGCCTGGTTGACGCAGTGCACCACCCGAGCGCCTGCGGGCCGATGTGGGGCGCCGCGCCGTGCCCTCTCAGGGACCAGCCTGCGACGGCGACAGCTCGATCAGGACTTCGGTTCCGCGCTTGCCCCTGACATTGACGGTCAGATGCAGCGGCTCGCCATTGAGGTCTTCCCGCTGGCCGGCCAACAGGCGAACGCGCTTCACTCTCCGCTCCTCTCGCTGGCTGCGCCACCCCGACAGTCCGTGGCGGAATCGCCAACCGGGCCGCCAACTCTCGATCATCAGCCGACCCGAGGATCCCTTCTGAGGCCGCAGAGCCCTCTTGCTGACAGCACAGAACCGCACACTGCACGGGCTCGCGCGACGGAAAGGCGCGGCGGCCGGGTGCATGACCATGCTCAGCTTCCGTGTCGATAGCGACGAGGCCGCCGACGCGCACCGGTGGGCGGAGTAGCTCGGCGATCGTTCCGCACTCCTGCGCGAAGCGCGCCACCGCCATCTCGTTCGCCTCTGCACCGGGAAGGAGAACTCGGCGGGGACCAGCCTGCCGGTCAGACGAGCCGGCGACGACCCGACACCGTGCCCCGGTGCTCAACGGCCCGTGGACGCACCGTCCGAACTCGAGGCTGGTGACACCCCGCGTCGAACGCGCCAACCGACGCGAAGCGCTCGTCGTGACCGCCAAGCAGCCGGGAGGGTCAGCGACCTCGCCGGATGGATAGATCTAGGTGCCCTCGTACCGAGCGGCACTCGCTGCGGCCTCGACGAGGGACAGCACGGCATCCACGACGGCGTCGATGTCGAGGTCCGAAGTATCGAGCGCCACGGCGTCGTCCGCAGCCTGCATGGGCGACGTCTCCCGGGAGGCGTCGTAGCGATCGCGTCGATCGAGGTCGGCGGCGATGGCAGCCACCGAGGCCCCGCGCGTCTCGGCATCGCCGGCCCGCCGCGCGGCTCGTACCTCGGGACGGGCGGTCAGGAAGACTTTGACGGCGGCGTCGGGGAAAACGGTCGTCCCGATGTCGCGTCCCTCGACGACAGCCCGGCCGCCTCGCTCCGCAACCCACGTTCGCTGCATGGCGACGATCGTCTCCCGCACCGCAGGATGTGCAGACACGGCGCTCACCGCCGCCGTCACCGCCGAGGAGCGAGTCGCGTCCCCCACCGGCTCGCCGTCGAGGTGAACGACGCCGTCCTCGTATCCGATCTCGATGCGATCGACGACGGCAGCAACGGCCTCGCCGTCGCCGGGGTCGACTCCGGCGCGCAGCACTGCAACTGTGGCGGCCCGGTAGGTCGCCCCGGTATCGAGGAACGGCAGCCCGAGCTCCTCGGCGACGAGCCGAGTCACCGTCGACTTGCCGGCCCCGCCCGGACCGTCGAGAGCTACGACCACAGCGCCTCCACCTGCTCATAGAAGCCCGGCCAGGAGATCCCCGCGATCGTCGCATCTTGGATTCGCACGTCGCCGTCGACCCCGGC
>JBFFFX010000215.1:0-5118 GCA_041557775.1 Acidimicrobiia bacterium
GGCCCTCCTGACCGCCACGGCGGCCGCCTGCGCCGCCCGCTCTCCAGAGGCGACGATCGTGTAGGCCGCACCGTCGCGCTTGGCGAGACGGCCGGATCGAGAGAGCGCATCGATGACCGCTTGCGGGACCCGGGTGGTGAGGCCCCAACGTTCCAACACGCCGCGCGCGTCGCCGCCGTCTCCCACCACCGTCGGACCGGACGCGATCACGTCGGGCCGGTCGCCGACGACGTCGGATATGGCAAAGGTGACCACCGTCGCCCCGGCGGCGGCCGCAGCGAGACCACCGCCCTTGAGACGGGATAGCGCCCGGCGCACCACGTTCACGTCTTCGATGGGTGCGCCCGAACGAAGCAGCTCTTCGGTCAGGGCTCGAAGGTCGCCGAGTGACACGCCGGGCACCAGCGCCTCGGCCAGTGCCGAGCCGCCCCCGGAGACGAGCACGACGAGGGTCGCATCGGGTCCCGCGGCGGCGGCTTCGGCGAGCAGCGCTTCACCGGCGGCGAGGCTCGCCGCGCTCGGCACGGGGTGGCCGCCGACGAGCGACCGCAGGCCGGACGGGAGCGGACGTGCTTCGTCGGTCACGACGAGGCCGCGGAGGGGCCCCAGCACGTCTGCGAGCCCCCACGCCATGCCGGCCGCCGCCTTGCCGAGCGCCGCAACCAGCACGCGGTCCGGCTGGAGATCGGCGCGCGCCGCGGCCTCAGCCATCGCACGCCGCGGATCGACCGCGGTCACCGCCTGGCGAAACCCTTGCTCCAAGATCTCGGCGAGCCGCATGACCACCACCGTATCTCACCGTCGGACGGACGGGCGGCGGCCGGACAGGCTCCGGCGAATGCATCGGCCTTCGTGACAGGTCTGGCAGAATCGGCACACCGCCGTCGATGCCCACCGCCCCATGACTCAACGACCGAGAACCACCGCCTCGCCGAGCCGCCGCACGGGCGCCATCGCGCTCATCTTCGCCCTTGCGATGGGGGCGTGCTCGAGCAGCGAGGCCGACGGAACGGATGCTCCGACCTCGACGACCGCAGCACCGACCACGACGAGCGCGGCGGCGACCACGACCGCGGCACAGCCCGACCGCGGCACGCTTGCCGTGTGGACATTCGCCGGAAGCGGCGTCGCCGACCAGATGCAGCGCTGGGCGGCCGCCAACGGCGTCGTGCTCGAACTGAGGACGACGCCACCCGAGCAACATGAGCTCCTCGTCCAGACGGCCCTCGTGTCGGACCGGGTCCCCGATGTCGTCGTCGTCGACGAGTCGCTCACAGCGCTGCTCAAGGCCACCCCTGGAGAGTTCATCGACCTCGGACGGCTCGGCGCTGCAGCGTTGGCGGCCGACCACCTCCCCTGGCGATGGGATCACGGCGTGGCCTCGACGGATCAGACGATCATCGGGCTGCCATACGGGATCGGCGGACTCGCCATTGCGTACCGAACCGATCGGTTCGCCGAGGCTGGCCTCCCCACCGATCCGAGCGAAGCCGCGGCACTGTGGCCGAGCTGGGCCGCCTTCGCCGGAGTGGCCACACGCTACGCAGAGGCGGCCGGCAGGCCCTTCCTCGGCGAGACCGACCTCCTCATCGCGGCGATGCTCAGTCAGGGGGGAGCCGGCCTCACCACGGCAGACGGGACTTCCATGCACGACTCGAACCCGACGGTGGTGGGCGCCTGGAACGCCGCCGCCGCCATCGCCGGCGGCGCGTCCGGCAACCTCCCGTTGCTGTCGCCCGAGTGGCGGGCTGCCGTCGACGAAGGCGAGTTCGCCGCCCAGATCGCACCGGTGTGGATCCTCGAAGTCATCGCCGCAGCAGATCCGGACGGAGCCGGCTCGTGGGCCCTGACCGTCCCTCCCGGAGTCTCCGGCAACCTCGGAGGAGTCCAGTTGATGATTCCCCGGGGGGCGGCCGACGTGGATCTGGCGTGGGAGATGATCGCGGCGATCTCCAGCCCGGAGGCGCAGCTGGCTGCCGCCGGCGAGGGGCTCATTCCCTCGACTCCGGGCGTATTCGACGAGCCGGCGGTCCGCGATCTGACCGACGCCTACTTCAGCGACGCACCGGTGGGTGAGCTCTACATTGCGTCGGTGTCCACCCTGCAGCCCATGTTCGAAGGAGAGAACGACCCGTTCATCATGGACGAGCTGCAGCGAGGCTTGCGCCGCATCGCCTCGGGACAAGAAGATGCGGCGATGGCCTGGGCAACGACACTCGCAGCGATCGCCGAGGAATTGGGGTGAGCCACCGATGAGGACCGAGCCGCTCATCCACGCAAGCATCGAGAGCATCCGCGCCACGGAAGGGCCGTTCGAGATCATCGTGGCGCAGTCCGTCGGCCCGCGCATTCTCGGCCTGCGCTACGAAGACGGCCCACAGCTCATGGCGTCGCTGCCGGGGCTCACGATCCCTCGCAACGGGGCGAGACCGTTCAGCTTCTACGGCGGCCACCGGCTGTGGCTCGCTCCGGAGGTGCCCGCCCACACCTACCTCCCCGACGACGATCCGGTGGCCATCGCCGCCGACGAACGAGGCATGACCGTGCTCGCTCCGGTCAACACCATGGGCATCGAGAAGTCCCTCGCGATCAGCGTCCACGAACACCGGGTGGTCGTCGACCACACCATCGTCAACCACGGCGACCGGCCGCTCGTTGCCGCGATGTGGGGAATAACGCAACTCGCTCCCGGCGGCACGGCGATCGTTCCCCTCGGCTCCCGGCACGTCGATGCGTTCCAAGCCGACCGCTCCGTGATCGCATGGCCGTACACCCGGTGGGACGACCCGCTCCTCAGGATCCGCGACCGGTACATCGAGATCGAAACCGGCAGGTACGACCCGACCAAGGTGGGAACGCCACTGCATCGGGAGTGGATGGCCTACCGCCTGGACGGCCATCTGTTCGTCAAGCGAGCGCGCCATCCCCTCGGGTCGGCGGCCGTCGATCTCGGTGCCAGCGGCCAGTGCTACTGCAACGCGTCGTTTCTCGAGTTGGAGACCGTCGGCCCGCTGTCGACCCTCGCACCGGGCGCCGCCCTGGCGCATCGCGAGGTCTGGGAGGTGCATCGGGTGGCCACCCATTCGCCGCTGTCGCGGCTGGCCGAAGATCTCGAATTGGACCAACCGCTGTCACTCCTGGAGGGCTGACGTGGCACATGTGATCGGCATCGACAGCTCGACGACGGCGACGAAGACCGTGTTGGTGGACGCCGAGGGCACCGTGGTCGGCGTGGCCAGCGCGACGTACGACGCCGAGACCCCCTTCCCGTTGTGGAGCGAGCAGCACCCCGACCTCTGGTGGGAAGCCACACAGTCGTCCATCCGGTCCGTGCTGGGATCGAGCGGTGTCGACCCCGGCGACGTCACCGCGGTCGGCCTCACCGGACAGATGCACGGACTCACCCTGCTCGACGAATCCGGAACCCCGCTGCGCAAGGCGATCCTGTGGAACGACCAGCGCACCGCAGCCGAGTGCGACGAGATACGGGAACGAGTGGGTCGCGACCGGCTGATCGGCATCACCGGCAACGACGCGCTCACCGGTTTCACCGCCCCCAAGATCTTGTGGGTGCGCAATCACGAGCCCGAGGTGTACGCCCGGGCGCGTCACGCGCTGCTCCCCAAGGACTACGTCAGGCTCCGGCTCACCGGGAAGTACGCCACCGATCGGGCGGGCGGGGGTGGCACCATCCTCTTCGACCATGCCGCCCGTACGTGGTCCGAGGACATCCTCGATGCGCTGGACATCCCGCGGGAGTGGATGCCGCCCACATTCGAGGGCCCCGAGATCACCGGTCGAGTCACCGCGACCGCCGCTGGAGCGACCGGCCTCAGGGAAGGCACGCCCGTCGTGGCCGGCGGCGGTGACCAGGCGGCCAACGCCGTCGGCACCGGTGCGGTCGATCCGGGCATCGTCACCGCCTCGCTCGGCACGTCCGGCGTCGTCTTCGCGGCGACGGCGGAGCCGACGCTCGACCGCAACGGCAGCGTCCACGCCTTCCCCCATGCGGTCCCTGAGCGGTGGCATCTGATGGGGGTCACCCTCGCCGCCGCCGGATCGCTGGCGTGGCTGCGCGACACGGTCGCCCCGGACGCGAGCTTCGCCGACCTGTCTGCGGAAGCAGACACCGTCGCCCCCGGCAGCGAGGGGCTGGTCTTCCTGCCCTACCTGTCGGGCGAGCGCACCCCCCATCCCGATCCACTCGCCCGAGGTGCGTTCATCGGCCTCACCGTGCGGCACACCCGGGCCCACCTCGTTCGCGCCGTCATGGAGGGCGTCGCCTTCAGCCTGCGGGACGTCCTCGAAGTGATGGTTGAAGCCGGTGTTCCCCGCCCGAGCCAGATCCGCATCAGCGGCGGCGGAGCGCAGAGCGCTGCGTGGCGACAGATCCTGGCCGACGTCCTCGCCGCCGAGATCGCCACGGTCAACACGACCGAGGGGGCGGCGTTCGGCGCCGCGCTGCTCGCCGCGGTCGGCGCCGGCCTGCAACCGACGGTCGCCGCCGCGGTAGACACGTGGATCCGGGTGGTCGACACCACTCCGGTCGGTGCAGCAGAGCAGCGCTATGAAGGGCTCTACGAGATCTATCGGGGGCTCTACCCGACGCTGCGGGACACGATGCACGCCCTCAGCCGGCGGGACTGACGCAGCAGACGCAGTCGCCCACGCGTCACGGCGCCTGTTCAGGTCGAGAAGAGACCTTCCTCGGCGTTCGGATCTCCGGCACCCCACCGCCCGAAGGGGAAACGGTCGTGGAACCGCTCGTGAACGGCCCCGGCGAGCTCACGCAGCTCCTCACCGGTGAGTTGCCCGTCGTCGAGGTATTCGGCGGCCGGCCCTTCGGGATCGTTGAACGGATGATCCTCCCCCAGCTCGGCGAGCTCGTCGGCGTCGATCACACCGTCCTCGAGCAGATCGCCGAGGCCGTTGGCATGGAACCGGTGTGCTCCGGGATGGTTGAAGCGGTGACCGTGACGATGGAAGCCGAACCCACCCCGCGACTCGAGGTCGGCACGCAACTCACCGAGCCGGGCGCGGAAAGCATCGGTGATCTGCTCCGCT
Organism: Acidimicrobiia bacterium; assembly: GCA_041557775.1. Taxonomy (GTDB): domain Bacteria; phylum Actinomycetota; class Acidimicrobiia; order Spongiisociales; family UBA5794; genus DATHZQ01. Next base: position 5,065 of record JBFFFX010000215.1, read on the forward strand.
TCGGCATCTGTGATCACACCGTCGGCGACGAGCTCGTCGAGGACATCACCGAAC
>JBFFFX010000216.1:0-5072 GCA_041557775.1 Acidimicrobiia bacterium
CGGAGTTCGGCGGGAACGAACTCCGCAGCGCTCCGCACAACGAGCTCGGCAGCGTCGAACGCCTCTTGGAGATCACGCATCGGTGGCCTCCTCGTGGAGCGATGGGGCAGGCAGCTCGACGTCAAACGAGGCCACGAGGGTCCGGAGCTCGGCGACCGCCTCGGCGGTTGGACGCGGGCCCATCCGCAGCTTGAAGCGCTGCTTGTCGTCCATCACCATCGAGGTGGCGACCCCGGCCAGGCTGCGCCGCGCTTCTGCTGCCGCCGGGTCGATTCCGTCCTTCAGGCGCCTTCGGACGCGCCGCCGCGCCTTGCCGGTATCGCCCAACGCCCGGGCCTTCACGGCAGCGACGACTTGACCGAGCTTGTACGCATTGAGTTGGCGGCGGGTGTGGCGTGCGACCATCGGACCGAGCGTCGCTTCCCACTCGAGAAGCTTGTTGCGCGTCTCGCGTGCCGTGTCGGGCGGATGCCGCCACAGGTCGTGACCACCGTGGCTCAAGATGGCTGCACCCTCCCGCGTTCGCCGCCAGGCGGTCGCCGTACGTTCGGCGGCTACACCGATGCGCCGGGTCACGACGCCGGCGAGACGGTCGGCGACATCGGCCCACAGTGCAGCCGCGGCACCAGGACCGAGCCCATCCGACAAGATCAACGTGGATACCGATTCGGCCGCAGCGGCATACTCGGCGTCGACGGCGGCGCCGAGCTCCTCCCCCTGGACCAGCGCCTCACCGAGCGGCACCGTCAATGCTGCGGCTTGGTCGAGGACCCGCGCGTTGCGATCTCGCAACGCCGGCTCGATAAGTTGCGTCCTCCCGTCGCCGGCAGCGAAGGCGAGTTGTGCGCGGAGCCCGGCGACCGGATCCTGCGTGTCCGAAGGGAGCGGGTGCACCGGGAGCTCGTACCCCGCGCCACGGAGCCGCTGCTCCAAGTCGGCGATGACGGGGTCGTCGACTCCGGTCACCTGGTTCATCACGATCCACGTCGGAATCGCCAGCGAGCGCAGCTCCGCGATCAGATCCCACGTCGTCACGTCGGCGTAGCGGGTAGGAGTGACGACCACGAGAACCAGATCTGCGAGCCCGAGAACCGGGCGATTTGCCGGAAGATCGAGCGTTGCGGGCAGATCGACGAACGAAACGGACTTGGTCAGGGGGGCCTCGGCGACCTGAAACTGGAGATCGGGCGCCGCCGACAACAGCCGCCGCAGGAGCTCATCCCATCCCCCGACGCCGTCGTCGGAGGCGACGAGCACCGGCGACGTCGTGGTGGGGCGAATCGCACCCTCAGGCGATATCTCTGCATCGACCAGTCCGTTCATCACGTGGGATTTGCCGACGCCATCCGCTCCGGCGAGGGCGACGAGCAGCGGCGCGTCCGGCCGCTCGAGTCGTGGTATCAAATACCCCGCGATGGACCTCACGAGCGATTTGCGCTCGTCGTCTTGCGCACGCGCGGTCAACGGCGCCTTGTCGAGCACCTCCGCCATCCGGCGCAACCTGGGGACGTCCTCTGGCCGAACGTTGCGCATGTCAGCGATTACACCACACCTTCGCCTACCTGTCGCAGTCCCGGGTACGGCTCTCTGCGCGCACCCTCAGAGATCGACGAACAAGTCCGTCGCCCCGGCCGGCAGCGGAAGCCGCGACCGCAGCACTTCAAAGTCCTCGTAAGGATACGTTGCCGCGACGAGCTCCGTGGGGATCTTGAACCAGAAGCCCTCCGGATCGACTTGCGTCCGGTGGGCGCGCAGCGCCTCCCGTCCCGTCTCCAGCCACTCTGCAACGTCGACGGCAACGAGATGCCGACCGTCATCGGTGACGCCGTCCAGCCGCTCGATCCACCGCGCAAACGGGGACTCGAGGTCCCGGGCGAGCGCCGCGTCGTGGAGCGCCGTCACCCGGCGGACGGTGAACACCGGGGCGAAGACCCGGTCGACCTGCCAGGGCTCACCGGCCTCGGGATACTGTTCCGGGTCGGCGGCTGCGTCGAACACGGCGCAAGACAGATCGTGCACCACGAGATGATCGGGGTGGGGGTAGCGCTCGTGGTCGTCGTAGCCGAGGATGATGCTCGGTTGCTCGCGGCGGACGATCTCGACGATACGGCCCAAGACTTCGTCGAAATCGGCATTGGCGAGCGCCTCGGGGTGGTGGTTGGCTTCGGTATCGGGCATGCCCGAGTCGCGATAGCCGAGTTCGATGACGTGGTCGTAGCCGATGATCTCGGCAGCCTCGTACAACTCCTCCCGGCGGAGTTCGAACAGCCGCTCCTTCACGTCGGGGCGGTCGAGGGCAGGGTTCAGGATGTCGCCCGCCTCGCCTCCCGTGGCGGTGACGAGCACACACCGATAGCCCGCCGCCGAGTATCGGGCGACGGTGGCAGCTCCCTTCGAGCTCTCGTCGTCGGGATGTGCGTGGATCGCAAGCAAGGTGTGCATGTCGGCCCGGAGTATGCCATCAGCCCGCGCCTGTGAAACGCGTCAAGCGTTGACGACGGCTGCCGTTCGCCCCTCCGCGCAGTCGTCCAGCAGTGGGCAGAAGCGGCACCACGGACCACCGGTGCGGAGAAGGCGCTCGCCCGCGGCGAACGCGGTCCGAACCTCGGTGACGAGCTGCGAGATCTGCTGCGCAGTCTCTCTCAAGCCGGCAAGGTCGGGCTGGTTCGTGTACCGCTCTCCGGTGGCCACCGAGGTCGCCTCCACGATGACGGGGAGCGCACCCCGGTCGAGCGCCCACAACAGTGCGTAGAAATCGAGCTGCGGCTCGGCGGTCCCGAGGCTTCCAGTCTTCCAGTCGACGATGCGGACCCCGTCGTCGGCGGCGAACACGGCATCCACCACTCCACGGAGCACCACGCCGGGGACGGGCTCTGCACGGAGTTCGATCTCCGCGCCCTGAAAGCCTTCCGCCGGAAACCGTTTGAAGCGCTCGTACAGATCGCCGACCTCGCGCACGACCGCCTCCAGCCGGCTGGGTTTGAGCCGAAGCGCCGCCAACTTCGGATTCAGCGATCGACCGATCTCCTCGCGACAAGACTGGCTGAGCGCCTCCGAGGGCACCGGGCCGCTGCTGAGGTGCCGGGCGAACAGGCGGTGAGCGAGCATCCCGCGAAACGCCACCTGGCTCTCCGCCGGGTACTCCCCCGCCAGGCGCGCCCGAGCTTGGTCGGGACAACGTAGGTAGGTGGCATAGACCGTGGCCGAAACCACGACCGGGTCGCCTTCGGCAATCTCGGGGAAGTCGATCACAGCGCGATGCTATCTCGCAAGTGTGACAAGACCTGAACGGCAACCGAGAGACATCGCCGAGTTTCGCGAGTGGGCTATCATGTCTCGTCGGGCCATCAGAACTTCGACTGTCTCCGCTCCACCCCATGAAGCGCCACCTCAACCTCGCAATCTCAGGCGCGGTCATCGCCGTTGTGATCGTGCTCCCGCTCCTCGTGTTCGCGTTCGCCCGGGCGCTGAACTCGGGAGAGATCGCCCCCAATGTGAACGTCGCCGGCATCGAGGTCGGCGGTCTCGGCGAAGAGGATGCCCTCAACAGGCTGCGAGCGTACGAGACCCGCCTCGTCCAGACGCCGGCAGTGTTTGCGGTGAAGACGGAATCGTTCACGCTCTCCCCGGCGGAGGTCGGCCTCGATGCGGACGAGGAGACGGCAGTGGCGGCTGCGATGGAGGCTCGGCGCGACGGCAGCTTCTTCGACCAGTTCTCGGCCTGGATCCGGTCGTTCAACAGTCCGATCACCATCGAAATGACGACCTCGATCGATCCGGAGGCGCTCGAGGGCGTGTTCGAAGAGTGGGAGACCGATGCGATCGGTCGCGCGCCGAACCCCGGCGGCTTCAGCGTCGTCGATGGCGAGATCGTGCCGGAGTACCCGGAGGCGGGCGAAGGACTCGATCGGGCCGCGGCGGCATCACTCGTGGCCGAGTCGCTGCACCTACCGGAGCGCGACATCGTGATTCTGCCCACGCAGCTCGTCGTCCCGAGGATCACCGCCGCCGATGTCGACGACGCAGTCGCCGAAGCCCGACTCGTCGTCGACGGGCCGGTGACCCTCGCCGCAACGGACCCCGAGGTCAGCATCACCGTCACGGCCGAGACGCTCCTCGCCGCCCTCCGCTCCCGCGTCATCCAGAACTCCGAGAGCCGCATCGCCGTCGAGCTCGATCCGGATGTCATGGCCGCGGCCCTGGAGCCTTTCCGGACACAAGTCGAGCATCCGCCTCGCGACGCCGAGTTCGAGATTCTCGAGAACCCTCCAGAGGATGAGGATGAGGATGAGGACCCGACGTTCACGGTCGTGCTGAAGCCCTCACGCCAGGCAACGCTGCTCGACGTCGAGCTCGTCGCCACGGCAGTGCGCCAGGTGGCGGCGGGCACCGACACCGGAACGCTCCCGTTCCGCTACGGGGAGGAAGCCGAGTTCACGACCGAGGCGGCGGAGGCGATGGGGCCGATCACCATGGTCTCGGAATTCACCACGAGACACCCGCCGGGCGAGGCGAGGGTGAAGAACATCCAGCTCTTCGCGGACACCATCGACGGGACGATCGTCTGGCCCGGGGAGACGTTGTCGCTCAACGAGGCGGTTGGAGAACGCACGATCGAGAAGGGCTACGTGCCCGCGCCGATGATTCTCCAGGGCGAGATCGTGGACGACGTCGGCGGCGGCGTCAGTCAGTTCGCCACGACGTTCTACAACGCGGTCTTCTTCGGGTGCTACGAGGACGTCGCGCACACACCCCACAGCTTCTACTTCTCCCGCTATCCCGAAGGCCGAGAGGCCACGATCTCGTGGCGGGAGCCCGATCTCGTCTTCCGCAACGACACCGACGCTCTGGTGATCATCGACACGGCCCACACGTCGCGGTCGATCACCGTCCGGTTCTTCGGCAACACGGGAGGACGCACCTGTGAGACGGAGACCTCCGGCCGGTACAACTACACGGAACCGCAGGAGACGTTCGAGGGTGACCCGTCGATCGCGCCCGGCGAGCAGGTGATCGACTCAGATGGATGGCAGGGCTGGTCGGTGACGGTCACCCGCACCATCACCGAAGCC
>JBFFFX010000217.1:0-5051 GCA_041557775.1 Acidimicrobiia bacterium
ACGAACAGCGGCACGCGGATGTTGAACACGTCCTCGATCGTGACGTAGCTGATCTGGATCGCGTGCACAGCCCCCGACAACCCGGCGAAGAAGGTCGAGATCCCAAGGGCGGCCATCTTGTGGCGGAAGGTCGGGACACCCAGGCCCTCGGCGACCGGCTCGTCGTCGCTGATCGCAAAGAGGCCCCAACCGAGCCGGGAGTGCTGCACGGTGGCGGCAGCGAACACGGTGAGCGCGGCGATGATCAGGCCGAGGCGGAACATCATCTCGGGGAAGTCGCCCAGGACTTCCGGCAGCGCGACGTCGTTGAGTGCGACACCGGTGCCGCCGTCGATCGCCGAGCTGACCCGCGCCACGGCAGCCATCACGAAGGCGACGGCCAGGGTCACGAGGGCGAAGATCTCCCCCTGCAGCCGCCGCAACCGGAAGACGACGAGGCCCAGCGCAAGCCCCAGGACCGCGGCGAGCGCGCCGGCGACGGGGATCGCAGTGAGTAGCGGCCAGCCGCGCTTGGCCGCCAGCGTCGCGGTCGTGTACACGCCGACGCCGAAGAACGCACCCTGGCCGAAACTGAAGTAGCCCGTGTATCCCGTGAACAGGTTCCAGCTGGAGGCTTGCGCGATCCAGAACAGCAGCGTGTAGCCGAAGAGGAGGTAGAAGATCGGGAGACCGAGCGCCTCTTGGAAGCTCGGGAAGAACCACAGCACCAACGCAACTGCTGCGAAGATCGCCGCGCGGACGGCGGTGCCGCGGCTCATACGGAGGCCTTCCTCGCAAAGAGCCCTTCGGGGCGAAACAGGAGCGTGGCGATGAGGATCGTGAACGTGGCGAGGGGAGCGTACGACGGCCCCCAGGTGACCGCCGCGAGCGCGGCGACCACGCCGATGATCACCCCGGCCCCGAGCGCACCGAGCGTGCTGCCGAGGCCGCCGAGGATGACGACGGGGAAGACGATGCCGAACCACTCGACGGCAACGCCCGGGAACAGCGCCTGCGACATCGCGATGAACACGCCGGCCACCGCGGCCGCCGCCGAGGCGAGGCCGGAGAGGAGGACGGCAACGCGGCGGTGATTGACGCCGAACGCCCGCGCCATCTCTCGATCCTCAGCGAGCGCCCGCACTGCCTTGCCGAAGTAGGTGCGGTCGAGCAGATACTTGATGAGCAGACCGAAGACGATCGCGGCGATGAAGGCGGACAGTTGCGGCGTCTGGAGGGCGAAGTCACCGATCAACAGCGAGCTGGAGGCATAGGGGTTCTCCTCTGCGGGGATGCGCCGGAAGTCCGCCGACCAGACCGAGCGAGCGACACTCTCGAGCATGATCAGGAACCCGAACGTGACCAGCAGTGATTCGAACTCGCCGACCTCGAAACGTTCGAAGAACAGCTGCAGGAGCATGCCCGCGACGAACACGATCGGGACGACCGCCAGCGCAGTCACGAAGGGATCCCAGCCGTAGCTCGTGGCCAGCTCGTACGAGCCGTACCCGGCCAGGAGGATGAATGCGAAGTGGACCAGGTTGATGACCTTGAGCACGCCCCAGCTCAGGGACACGCCGAGCGACATCATGGCGTACAGACCACCGACCAGGATGCCGGAGATCATCGCCTGCACGTACAGCGTCACCGGAGAATCACCACCTTGGTCGAATCGCACCGGCCATGCGACCGGCGATCACGAGCCCGGCCGATCATGGACCGGCCGGGCTCGGTGTTTGGTGCCTTCGGGCTCATCCCCCCGGCGAGTACTGGACGGAGACGCCCGGTGCGGCGCCGTCCTCAGGCCACACGACGACCCAGTCGCCGTCCTGAATCTGCTTCACGTAGGAGAGATCGCCGTAGTAGTTGTTCTGCGCGGGATCGAAGTCCACCGTGCCGAAGATCGTGTCGATCGGGTTGTTCACCAGGTAGTCGCACGCGGCTGCCTGGTCGAGCGAACCCGCACCCTCGATACCGGCAACGAGGATCTGCCACGCAGCCCACGAAGCCGAAGCCTGCGTCTCGAAGGCCGTGTAGGGGAGACCCTCGGCAGCTGCCGCCGCCGAGAAGGTGTCGGCGATGGCCTTGCGGGCGGGATCGTCGGTGAAGGGGGGGTGCGGCTCGAATGCCGTCACCGACATGGCGCCAGTGGCCGACTCGCCCGCACCGAGCATCGGACCCGGAGCCGGCCACTGCAAGAACATGCCCGGAACCTGATAGCCCAGGGCATCCATGGCGGCGATCAAGTTCGGGCCGTCGACGCCGAGGGCGCCGAGGTACAAGAAGTCCGGATCGGCATCGCGCACCTGAGCGGCGATCGGGCCCCAGTCGGTCGTGTTGCTCGGGTAGTTGATGTCGAGCACGACCTCGTAGCCGCGGTCCTCGGCCACCTTGACGGCGCCGCCCTCATCGGTGTCCGGCTGACCGTAGGCCACGTACATCGTGCCGGGGAACTGGTTGATGACGAACGCGATGGTCGAGGGCGGGTTGCCCGTCGATTCGAGTGCGTCGTACACCAGTTCCGGGTTGGTGAAGTTCGGGTTGCGACCTGCCGGCCACGACGGGAACTGGCACTCGTAGCTGTAGGTGTACGTGAGGCTGCCGGTGTGTTGCGGGAACACGAAGCCGTAGCGCTCGGCGACCTGCATGGAAGCCGTGATGGTCCCCGTGCCGTAGGGCCCGATGATGGCGTCGACGCCTTCCTCGGTGATGAGCCGCTCGTAGAGCGCAGCCGCCTGGTCGGGCACGGACTCGTCGTCGAGCACGACCCACTCGACCGGTCGTCCGAGCAGACCGCCGGAGGCATTCAGCTGCTCGACGAAGAGGTCGCCGGCGACCTTGTGGATGGCCGCTGTCGGTGCCAGGAAACCGGTGAGGGCGAGTGTGCTGCCGACCACGATGGGTTCACCGCTCGCACCGGTGTCGGCTGCCGTCGTCTCGGTTGCAGCCGGTGCCTGTGTCGTCGTCGGGGCGGTGTCATCATCGTCACCGCCGCAGGCGGCGGCGATCAGAGTGAATGCCAGGAGGAGAACCAGTCCCCTCAACAAACGATTGCGAATAGCCCACGCCATGCTCGTCCTCCTCGGGTCCGCAGAATGGTCAGCCGGACGGCCGGTGGCGATTGTGGCACAGCGCCACGAGCCATGGCAAACGTTTGCACTACACTCCCACCCGGACCCGGCAAGAGCTTCTCGGAGCCAGATGCGGGGACCGACAGAAGCTTCGTGGTCGAACTCGGGAGGATCACATCATGGCGCTCGCGGGAGCCGTATTGGTTGTCGGTGGAACGTCGGGGCTCGGCAAGGACGTGGCCGGGCACTACGCCGCCAAGGGTGAGAAGGTCTATCTCACGGGCCGCGACGCGGTGCGAGCTGCGGCCGTTGCCGCGGAGGTCGGCGGGGACACCACCGGTCTGGCCCTGGATCTCGCCAAGCCGGAGGACATCGCCGGCTGCCTGACCGATCTCGGTGCGGTGTCGCGCGTCGTCGTCACGGCGGTCTTGCGGGACGAGAACACCGCCAAGGACTTCAAGATCCCCGGCGCCACGGCCCTCGTGACGATGAAGCTGATCGGACCGGTCGAGCTGATCCATGTCCTCAGTGACCGGCTGACCCCTGACGCATCGATCGTGATCTACGGTGGTTTGGCCAAGGAGCGTCCGTATCCCGGGTCGACGACGGTGACGACGGTCAACGGCGGCGTCAGCACCATGATCCGCTCCCTCGCCATCGAGCTTGCCCCCGTGCGGGTCAACGCCATCCATCCCGCCATCGTCGAGGACAGCTGGTACTGGGCCGACAAGCCTGCCGCGGTGATCGACGCGTTTCGGAATCGCACGGCGAGCGGTCGGCTGATCAAGACGGCCGACGTCGTCGATGCCACGGTCTTCCTGCTCGAGAATCCGGCGATGAACGCCACGAACCTCAACATCGACGGAGGCTGGCTGGTCACCTGACCCGTGCGCCTGCGCAGCGGCGCGCCGCGCAGGTCAGTCGGGGAGTACGGCGACTGCTTTCAGCTCGAGCAGGAGGCGGGGATCCGTCGCCAGGCGCACGACTTCGACGGTCGTGCTGGCCGGCCGGTGGGCGCCGAAGGCCGCACCGAGCACGCGATTGATCGCATCCTGGTTGGCGTCGAGGTCGACGATGTAGCGCGTCACCTCGACGACGTGTCCGAGATCGCCCCCGGCCGCCACCAGCACGCTGCGCATGTTGGCGACCGCCCATTGCGCCTGCTCGCCAGGATCGAGCGGGATGTCGTCGAACTCCGTGGCCACGTGCGGATGGCTGTGATACACAGGAGCGGCGGTCACCCCTGCGAGGTACACCGTGCGGCCCCCGCGGACCGCGATCGCCGGTGTGTACGGCATGTCGTAGCGAGGGTCGTTGTCTCCGGTGTGTATCGGAATCAGGTTCGGCTCCATACGGCCCCGCCCTTCAGGTCTGCGCCGTCGACGCCCGGGCGATGAGCCGCGGCTGCAACACCCGGTTCTCTGGGCTACCGCCGGCGAGTAGATCGATCATCATTTCCCCGGCAAGGCGGCCCACGTCCATGCTCGGGTACTCCACGGTGGTCAACGGAGGGTTCAGGTGGCCGACCATCGGCAGGTCGTTGTAGCCGACCAGCGCCATGTCCTGTGGGATTGTCATGCCTGCGCCGCGGAGGCGGGACATCGCACCCAGCGCCATCAGGTCGTTGTGGGCGAAGACGGCGGTGGGCAGCGGAGACGGCGAGTCGAGCAGCTGGTTCATCAGCCGCATGCCCTCCTCCATGACGGGACGTGACGCCGTGACGGGAAGAGTGATCTCGTCGACGCCCGCCCCGCGGCTGACCTGCGAGAAGCCGTGCGCCCGGCGGGGGAAGTTGGCCACGTCGGTGGGTCCACGGAGCTGGGCCACGCGGGTGTGGCCCATGGTGATCAGGTGCTCGGCGACGAGACCGCCGCCGAGCTCATCGTCGACGACCACTTGGGGCAGTGTCGTGTCGTCCAGAGGGCGGCCGGCGACCACGATGGGGACGAGGCGCCCGGCGGTTTCGAGGAGCTGTCGGTCGCCCGTCCGGGCGCCGGCGAC
>JBFFFX010000218.1:0-5051 GCA_041557775.1 Acidimicrobiia bacterium
CCTCCGCTGCCGCCGCCACCTCTTCCTCCAGCGCCGTCAGCTCACCGTCCTCCTGCTCGCGACGCTCCATCAGCTCGAGGATCTCGTCCTCCATCTCCCGCTTCTTGCGGTCGAGCATCTCTACCTCACGGCGCAGGTAGTCGGCATCGCGGGCACTGAGCCCCCCGGCGTAGAGCCGGTTCTGCTCGGCGTGGAGCTTGGCCTCGGCGATCTCGAGCTCACCCGAGGTCTTGTCGAGCGCCAGTTCGAGCTGCTTCAAGGTCGTCGCCAGCGTGTCACGGTCCGTGGTGAGCTTGGAGAGGTCGTCGTGAGCTTTCCGATAGTCGGCGAGGGCGGGCACGGTCTCGCGCTCATGGATGAGGCGGTCGATCTCGGAGTCCACGACCTGGAGGTCGAGAAGATCGGCCAGGCTCGTCAGCTCATCCATCAACCCTCCCACGGGTTCGCATCGACGTCGGTGAGATCGATCGCATCATCCACCAGGTTCGCGACCGCAGCGTACAGCCTTCGCACCCCCGGGCGTTCGGTCGGGGCGTGACCAGGATCGATGATGCTCATCCCCGCTTCAAGAGCCCGGCGGGCGTCGTGATGGCCGACGTCGCCGGTCACCAGCACGTCGGCGCGGCGCGCCGCACCTATGAAGGACGCACCCGAGCCCGGGACGACGGCAACCCGAGCCACCGACGCGTCGCGGGATCCTGCGACCCGGGGCTTCGCCCCCACCACGCGCTGGACCTCCTCCGCAAACGAGCCGAGCGGAAGCGGCTGAGGAAGCGCGCCCAGGCGTCCGATGAACCCGGCGTTGGCCCGCAGGTCGTAGACGTCGTACGCGGGCTCTTCGTACGGGTGCGCCGCGACCAGGGCTGCGACGACGGCATCACAGCGCGCCGCCGGCGCAACCATCTCGACCCGCACCTCGGGCTCGGCGTTGAAGCGCCCGCCGGCGCCGGTCGCCGGAGCAGTCCCGGCGCCGGCGAAGAACGACCCGACACCGCTCGTGCGGAACGAGCATCCGGTGTACAGACCGATGACGCCTCCCCCGGCATCGGCCATCGCCGCGGCAACGCCGTCCGCGTACTCCTCAGCCACGAACGTCGCCACCTTCACCGTGTCGGCTGCCCAGTTTGGGCCGAAACCGGTGACCTGCTCCAGGCCGAGGGCGGCGGCGAGCGCATCGGCCACACCCCCAGGAGCCACGTCATACGCCGTGTGGACGACGGCGAGCGCGATACCCGAGGAAACCAGGCCAAACGCGCGACCCGCGGCGGAACTGCCGGCGACGAGGCTCGTGGTGGGCCGAAACAAGAGCGGGTGGTAGGAGACGAGCATGTCGGCGCCGGCGGCCGCTGCGGCAGCCGCCACCGGCGCAGTGACCTCGTGGCACACCGCCACCTTGCGCACCGTCGCCATGGGATCACCGAGCTGGAGCCCCACGGGATCCCAACCGCCGGCCTTGGCGAGCGGAGCGATTCGCTCCAATGCGGCGAGAATGTCGGCAACCGTCGTCACCGGCCGAATGCTAGAAGCCGGGCGCCGGCGGCCGGTCCGGGAGCGCAGGAGACCCGCCTCGATCCAGCTCGATCGGCCCGTCGAAGTAGGTCCGCACGGTCGGGTAGGCGAGCTCGACGTTGGCCGCTTCGCCGAATCCACGAAGGATTCCACGCCAGATGTCCTGTTCGACTCCTCGCCGCGCCCGCACCCCGACGAGATACCGTGCGGTGATGAGCACGCCGCTGTCCCGCACGGTCAGATACGTGGTCGGGGTCAGCGTGCCGATCTTGATGTTGTATCGATGGGCGGTGGCCCGAATCCGCGCTCCCGCCGTGTGCTCGACGTCGGGAGCGAGGCGACTCAGGACCCCGGCGATGATGCGCTCCGCCTCCTCGTAGTCCGACTCGAAGGTCACGAGCACGGGGATCTCGTCCCACACGTATTCGAAACCTTCCGTGTAGTTGGCGATCTTGCTGGTGAACACGTAGCCGTTGGGCATGTGAACCAGTCGTCCCGTCGAGTGGTCGGCGGCGACCCAGCCGCCCACCTCCATCAGCGAGAAGCGGAACAGCCGGATGTCGACGACGTCGCCGATCGTGTCTTGGATCTGAATCCGGTCCCCCAGGCGGAAGGGCCGCCGGGTCATGATGAGCACCCAACCGGCCATGTTGCGCAGGACGTCGGCCAACGCAATGGCAACGCCGGCCGACACGAGACCCAAGTACGTGGGCAGGTCGCTGAATGCGTCGATCCAGATCCAGGCCAGGGAGACGATGCCAACGAACGTCACCGAGTACGTGGCGATCTTGCGCACCTGATAGACGTCGTCCGGGTTTTCGAGGCGCGCCTTCGCCGTGCGGATCGCCACGCCTCGCAACAGCACCAGGATGACGATGACGGCGATCGTGCCGAGCACCTCGGCCTGCGTCTCCGCGGCGATGCCCACGTTGTCGCTGATCCACTCCGTCATCGGAAGCGAACCTGACGCAAGAGCCGGGCGCCGAGCATCACGGCGACCGATCCAGATGGGCGAACTGCCCAGGACTGCGCCCCTCCCCGGACGGCCCGGCGAAGGCCTGCGCAACATCGAGCCAGCGGTCGGCCGTATTGCCGACGGCGGCGACATCGACGTCATCGCGGTGGCGGCGCTGCGTCACGAGCAGGGCGAAGCCCAGTGCCGAACCGGTCACCCGGTCGGTCGCGTCTTCGGCACCCCACGTCCACAGCTGGCCATCCGGTCCTTCCAGTTCGACCCGCACGTCGCCCTGCGGGACAGGCAGGTTGTTGGCCATGAACGCAAAGCTGCGCGCTCGCACGCCGATGTGGCAGACGTGCCGGAGGCGAGGCGATGGCGGACGGGTCAGGCCGAGGCCGTCGATGATGTCCTGCCCGTGCGCCCACGTCTCCATGATCCGGGCGGTGATCTTCGATCGAGCCGCCATCGGCGGCCCGTACCACACGACCCGCGTCTTGGGATCGAGGGTGCGATACGTCTCGATCAGTCTTCGGTTGGCCTCTCCCCACCACGACAGCAACTCCAAGGGAGGCATCGCCGCGCCTCGCTCGAGATGCGTGGCCAGCATCTCGGCGAGCGACGGATCGGCGAGCTCGGCCAGGAACGCCTCAGGGTCCTGGTGGGCAAGCAAGGCCTTCTCGTCGAAGTACGCCAGGTGGCTGACCTGATCCTGCACCGTCCACGGGATCGCCGGCGTCGGTGTCTGCCAGGCGACGGCGTCGAGGCCGGCGAGCACGATCACCAGATCCGACTTCTCGGCGGCGAGGTCGTCGCAGATCGCGTGCATCGGGTGGTCCACGACGGCGATCGTAGTGACCCACAAGTGGCATCATGTCGGCGTCTCCGCAGGAACAGACCTGCGCGCCGGATGGTTGTTCGCACCGCACCGATACGAGAAAGGCTCGGCATGTTCTTCACCCGAAAGAATCTCGCAATGCCGGCGGCGGCGGAGGCCCTGCCGGGTCGCGCGGCGACGATCCCGATCTCGGGCGTGCATTACGTCAACGGCAACTCGATCGTCCCGCCCTTCCCTGAGGGTATGGAGACCGCCGTCTTCGGTCTCGGCTGCTTCTGGGGCGCCGAGCGCCTGTTCTGGGAGACGCCGGGCGTCTTCGCCACTGCCGTCGGATACGCGGGCGGCTACACCGAGAACGCGACCTATGAGGAGGTGTGCTCCGGCCGGACGGGGCACACCGAGGTCGTCCTGGTCGTGTACGACCCGGAGAAGGTGACCTACCACGAGCTGTTGCAGGTGTTCTGGGAGGGTCACGATCCGACACAAGGCATGCGGCAGGGCAACGACGTGGGCACCCAGTACCGCTCGGCGATCTACACCGCCACCGATGCGCAGGCGGAAGCCGCCCAGGAGACCCGCCGCATGTACCAGGAGCACCTCACCGCAGCCGGGTACGGGAACATCACCTCGGAGATCGCGGCGGCGGGCCCGTTCTTCTACGCCGAGGAGTACCACCAGCAGTACCTGGCGAAGAACCCGAACGGCTACTGCGGCATCGGCGGCACCGGCGTGTCCTGCCCTATCGGGCTGCAGACGTAGCCGAAGCGAGCGAACGAGCGGAAGAGGCTCCGGCCACCTCTAGGGTCGCACCGGACCGCCCTACGCGGCGATCGGCGCGCCGCACGGAGGCAGCCCCGAGCCGTCGGCCCGTGGGAGGGCCATGCCGCCGGCCGAAGGGCGACGACCCCGATCCCGCCGGGACCAGCCCGACAAAGAGTGAGAGCCGGGGGTGTGGTGGCCCCCCGGCTCTCTTCGGCGTCGGCTAGTAGTAGGACCTAGCCGCCGACCGTGATCGTCGACCCGTCACTGAAGGTGAACGTGGCTGAGTAGTCCGCAATGTTCGTGAGCGCCTCGTTCTCGAACTTGAACTTGTACTCATTCGTCTTGTCCGGGTCGATGTCCAGCTTGTCGAGATGCCCGGTGAAGTCGGCTGTGCCGATCGTTGCCGGTGAGCCCAGGCCGGTGTCCGGATCCCAGATCTTGGACCTGCCCTTCTTGAACTCGGCCCACAGACCGTTCGTCGCCTCCGGGAACGTGAGGTCGACCTGCACGATCGTCAGCGTCTCCGTTCCTGTGTTGGTCAGCCTGACCTTGAACTCCCTGCCCTTGAAGGAGTAGGAGTCGAACACGATCTCGCCGCCACCGGTTCCCGGATCGACGCCGCTCGGGCCGTTGCCGTCTGCATCGACGAAGTCCGCGAGCTGCACCGAGCCGAACTGGTCACCCAGGAACAACGGCTGGCTGCACGACGTGTGGAACTCGATCTCCTGCAGCACCGTGCCACCCGCAGCGTCGTAGACCGTCACGTGCGTCGCCGAGTGCAGATCGGGCTCACCACCGGTCGTGGCATCGATCACGAACGCCTCGCCCAATTCGACCGTGCCCGTGAAGAACACGTCGCCGCCGCCAAGCGGATCCTGGGAAGCCACGATGTACACCGGCGTCGCATCGTTCGGATCACCCGTCACCACGACCTTGCTTGCATCCTGGCTGTGCGACGTCGCGTCGTCACCATCACCCGTATAGACC
>JBFFFX010000219.1:0-5027 GCA_041557775.1 Acidimicrobiia bacterium
CGACCCGAGCCGGGTCAGCTCGGCGAGCGCCCGGGTGATCAGGGTCGCCGTCGTGTTGTCGCCGAAGCCGAGTCCGTGGGCCATCCCGGAGGCGATCGCCATGACGTTCTTGAGGGCGCCTGCGGCCTCGCAGCCCACCACGTCACGATTCGTGTACACGCGGAAGGTCGGGGTCATGAACAGCTGTTGGAGGCGGCGCGCCGTCGCCGTGTCCCGCACCGCAACCACCGTGGCGGCGGGCTGACCGGCGATCACCTCCCGCGCCAGGTTGGGTCCGGTGAGTACCCCAATCGTGGCGGGGTCGTGATCGGGCAGGACGTCGCGAGTGACCTCCGTCATCCGCATCAGGGTTGCTTCCTCGACGCCCTTCGACAGGCTGATGATGGGCGTGCCGGCACCGATGAAGGGGGCCGCGCGTTCGAGAATGTCGCGGTAGCCGTGCGACGGAACCCCCATGACGACGACGTCGGCGCCGGCGAGCGACTCCTCGAGATCGGAGGTCGCGCGCAAGCCGGGGGGAAGCTCGTGACCGCCGAGGTAGTCGGGATTCTCGTGCCTCTCGTTGATCGCCTCACTGAGTTCCGCGCGCCGGGCCCACAGGATCGTGCGCTCGTTCGCCGACACGAGGGCGGCGACCGTCGTTCCCCAGGATCCGGATCCAATCACCGCGACCGACATCGTTCTCCCTCCGGTGCCACTCGTAGGCTACGGCATCCCAAATGGGTCGGCAGGTCCTTGCATTTCCCGGGCAGCGTGTCACGCTGGCTGGCGCATCCAGCCGATAGGAGGACACGCGGTGGGGAAACGGACGTACGTACTCGACACCTGTGTCCTCCTCGCCGATCCCCAGAGCCTCGTCAGATTCGACGAGCACGATGTCGTGCTCCCGCTCGTCGTCATCGAAGAGCTCGACCGGCAGAAGACGCGGATGGACGAGGTCGGCGCAAACGCCCGGTCCGCGATCAGGTTGTTGGAGCACCTCGGGGCCTCGCAGCCGGGGGGTCTGGCCGAGCCCCGCCTCCTCGAGGGGGGCGGCACGCTCCGCATCGAGCTGAACAGCATCCACTCCGGGCGCCTCCCAGACGTACTCGACGCAGCAACGCCAGATCATCGAATCCTGTCGACGTGCCTCAATCTCGTCGACGGCGGCCTCGACACGGTCCTGGTGACCAAGGACGCCTCGCTGCGCATCAAGGGGGCGCAGCTCGGTGTCGACGTCGAGGACTACCGGGCCGACCAGGTCCAGGTGGACGAGGCCTACTCGGGGGTGCTGGAGCTCGCCGTCGACCATGACACCATCGACCGCCTGTACAGCGAAGGAAAGGTGGCGGTCCATCTTCCGGGGGCGATGGTCAACCAGTACTGCATCCTGCGCGCCGGTGAGTCCCACTCGGCGGTTGCCCGCGTCGCCGATGCCGGGGCCGAGACGACCGTGGTGCGCGTCCCCGGTGCCCGTAGCGCCTTCGGCGTCGAGTCGAAGAACGTTCGCCAGGCCTTTGCACTCGACCTCCTCATGGACCCGGACATTCCCGCCGTGTCGCTGATGGGCATGGCGGGGACCGGCAAGACCTTCCTCGCCCTGGCCGCCGCGCTGGAACAGACGATCGAGGCGCAGCGCTACCGCCGGGTGTCCGTCTATCGCCCGCTCGTGGCGGTCGGCCGCCAGGAGCTGGGGTTCCTCCCCGGCGACCTCGACGACAAGCTGGCACCGTGGATGGCGGCCGTGTACGACAATCTCTACGCGCTCTTCTCGGGGGCCGATGCCTACGGCGCACGCTCCGCCGTCGACGAGCTCATCGAGCGCGATCAGCTCGAAATGGCCGCGGTGACGTACGTGCGGGGCAGGTCGATCACCGGCGAGATCGTGATCATCGACGAGGCCCAGAACCTCGAGCTCCCCACGCTGAAGGTGATTCTCACCAGGATGGGCGCCGGCTCGAAGGTCGTCTTCTGTGGCGATCTCACCCAGGTCGACAACCCCTATGTGTCGCCGTTCGGTGGGCTCGCCGCGCTCATCGAGAAGTTCAAGGGCAACCAGCTCTTCGGTCACGTCACGCTCGACAAGTCCGTGCGCAGCCCCCTTGCGGAGGCCGCCGCCACCACCCTCTGACCGCGGTCCATGGCGACGCGCGGCGGGTGGATGCGGGCCGCCGCCCCTCAGGCGTAAGCTCCCGGCATGCCTTCCGTCTTCACCATGATCATCAACGGCGACCTGCCGGCACGCTTCGTGTGGAAGGACGATCGCTGTGTTGCGTTCTTGTCGATCAACCCGCTGGCGCCGGGCCACACGCTGGTCGTACCTCGGGACGAGGTCGATCACTGGATCGATGCCGAGCCCGACCTCATCGCCCACCTGACGTCCGTTTCTCGTGATCTCGGTCGGGCGCTGCACGCCGCGTTCTCGCCGGCGAAGGTCGGCATGATGATCGCCGGCTTGGAGGTTCCGCATCTCCACCTGCATCTCGTACCGATGCGGAACGTGCACGACCTCGACTTCGCCAACGCCGAGGCGAGTCCGGATGCGGCGGGACTCGACGATGCTGCAGAGCAGATCCGCACGGCGCTGCGTGCGGCCGGCCACCTCGAAGTCGCCGGCTGACGGCCGGCAGGCGCTACGTTGAGCGTGTGACCGACGACAGGCGCCCCGACGTCTCGACCCTCCGGCCCCCGGGAAGACTCGCCCGGGCCGCACGCCTTTCCAGCCGCGCCGTCTCCGACAGAGTCAAGGCGGCGTTCATGGCGCGGGGCGGCGGCTTCATGCGCCTCGCCCAATCGCATGCCGGGGTGGTGGCCGGCGACACGCTCGTGGCGATGGCGCTGGCCGGCACACTGTTCTTCTCGGTGCCGTCCACAGAGGCGCGTGAGAACGTGGCGCTGTACCTCGTGCTGACCCTGGCGCCCTTCGCCGTGCTCGGACCCTTCCTCGGCCGGCTGTACGAGCGATTCCCGGGTGCGTATCGAGGGGGCTTGGTCGTCAGCTCGGCGCTGCGGGCCGTGGTGGCCGTCGTGATGATGTTCTTCGTCAACTCTCTCGTGTTGTTCCCGCTCGCATTCCTGCTGCTCGTCCTGTCCCGCTTCCACGGGATCAGCCGCAGCAGCGTGCTGCCGGTGATCCTCGACCGCCCCGTCGAGCTGGTCGCGGCGAATGCCGAGCTGGCGCGTCTGGGCATCCTCGGCAGCGCGGTGGCGGTGCCCCTCGGCTCGCTGACGATCTGGCTCGATCTCCCCTGGCTGGCCCTCGCCTTCGCTGCCGTGGCATTCGTCTGGGCGACGCTGACGGCGCGGGCGCTGCCGCCCATCGACCGTGCGCCACTGCGCGCCGCCGTGCAGCGCCCGGGCCCGAAGGAGGTGAGCCCCCGGCCCGTCCGGCTCGCCCGTTTCGCCACGGCAGGCGTTCGCTTTCTCAATGGCTTCTTGTTGTTGCTGGTTGCCTTCGCCTTCCGTGATGCCGATGCCGGCTTCCTCGACTTCGGGGCGTTGCTCGGTGCGGCGGGTTTCGGCTATCTTCTCGCCGCCTTCATCACCCCGGCCTTGGAGCGCAAGCTCTCCGAGGAGCCGATGGTCGTGATGGGGCTCGCGGTCGAAGCGGGTGCCGCGTTCCTCGCGGCGCAGGTGTTCGGACTCCCGGCCGCCGGTGCCCTCGCCGCCGCAGCCGGACTGGCGTGGGGAACGGCGAAGTTCGGCTTCGACGGGCTGCTGCAGTCGACCGTTCCGATCGAGTCGAGGGGTCGCGCCTTCACCAACAGTGAGACGATGTTCCAGATCGCTTGGGTGATCGGCGCCCTCATCCCGGTGGTGCCCGTCATCCCCGTCGAGGCGGGGCTCGCCGCAGCCGGCATTGCCGCACTGGTGATTCAGGTCGTCTACGTGTCGGCGACCCTGGTGCCGGTCGCTGCGGCGCGGCGCCAGGCCATGCAGCCGCCCACATCCGCTGGTTCGCCACCGGAGCGCCAAGGCGATATCACCGACCTCTTCTGACCTGTGCCGTGAGCGGCGTCGCTCAGCCGAACTCGCCGAACCGGTCCGCTTCAGGCTTCGGAAGCTTCACGGAGACCACCGTTCCCTCCGCCGTGTGGTGCTCCCCGACCACCTCTCCGATCTCGTACAGGGCGGCGACGACCTCGCCCCGGTCGTAGGGGATGGTCAGCGACACCTCGACCATCGCACCCTCCAGACGCTCTGCGATGGCGTCCATGAGCTCGGCAATTCCGTGACCCGTCGCTGCCGAGACCGTCACGGCGTCGGGGTGGAGTGCCTCCAGGCGGCGCACTGCGACCTGATCGGCGATGTCGGACTTGTTGATGACGATCTGCTCGTCCACGGTCCCCGCGCCGATCTCGCGTAGGACCTTGCGGACGGCATCGACCTGCCGGTCCGGGTCGGCGTCGGCACCGTCGACGACGTGGAGGAGGAGATCGGCCTGGTTGACCTCGTCGAGCGTCGAGCGGAATGCCTCGACGAGCTCATGGGGCAGCCGGCGGACGAAGCCGACGGTGTCGGACAGCAGCAACGGGCGTCCGTTCGGCATCTCCGTACGCCGGACCGTCGAGTCGAGGGTGGCGAAGAGCTGGTCTTCGACGAGGACGCCGGCATCCGTGATCTGGTTGAAGAGCGTCGACTTCCCCGCATTCGTGTAGCCGACCAGGCTGACGAGGGGAAGGTCGCTCTTGGCTCGCGCCTTGTTGCGGGTCGTTCGGGCTCGCCCCAGGTCCTTCAGCTCCCGTTCGAGCTTGGTGATGCGCTCGAGAATCCGGCGTCGATCCGTTTCGAGCTTCGTCTCCCCGGGCCCTCGAGTGCCGATGCCGCCTCCCAGACGGCTCAGCTCCGTGCCGCGGCCGCGCAGGCGGGGGAGGCGGTAGCGCAGCTGCGCCAGCTCCACCTGCACCATGCCCTCGCGGCTCGTGGCGTGCTGGGCGAAGATGTCGAGGATCAATGCGACCCGGTCGACGACGTCCACCTCGAACAACTGCTGGAGATTCCGCTGCTGTGCCGGGCTCAGCTCGTTGTCAAACACGACGACGTCCACG
>JBFFFX010000220.1:0-4999 GCA_041557775.1 Acidimicrobiia bacterium
CGGTGAGGCGGCGGCGGCCACTCTGGTAGTACACCCGGCTGACCACGGCACGCTCGGGAAGCAGCATCTCCTTGACCTGGATCGTGAGTGTCTTGACCGCCAGGGCAATCCGCAGCGACTTGATCCCGCCTGCGGTCGACGACGCCATGCCGCCGAGCCCCATGGCGATGGCTATGCCGGCAAACGCGAGCCCACCCCAACCTGCGAGCTCGGTGGACGAGATTGTGGCGAAGCCGGTGCCGGTGTGAGCGGAGAGCACCTGGAAGTACCCCTGGCGGGTGAGGCCGGCGACAGAGGCATACGCACCGGTCGCGGCGAGACCGATCATGGTCAGCACGAGGATCGCGCCGAAGGTGGAGAGGATCGTGCGGGTCTCGAGATTGCCGAAGGTCGCACGCCGCCGGCCCTTCCACAGCGCGAAGTGCACGCCGAACGACATCGCTCCGGCCACCATGAGGATCGAGGTGAACGCCTCGAACACCACGGAGTGGTAGTAGCCGATACTCGTGCTCTGCGGGGCGAAGCCGCCGGTGTCGAAGGCGGCGAAGAAGACCATCAACGCGTGGAAGAGCGATCGTTCGATCCCGAACCCGAGCACGAGCCATGCGATCACACCGAGCACGGCCACACCTACGACCAGGTGGACGATGGCGACGGCCCAGATGAAGCGAGCCGTCGAGCGGACCGACGGAAGGATGCGCTCGTCGCGCGCTTCGCCGAGGTACAGGGTGATCGCACCCCCTCCGGCGAAGAGCGAGAGGGCGGCGATGATGATGCCCTGCCCGCCGAGGAAGTGGAGCGTATGACGCCAGAAGTTGAGCGACCCGGCGAGGTGGTCGAGGTCCTGGATGAGCGCAAGACCGGTCGTCGTGAGCCCGGACATTGCATCGAACAAGCCGTCGAGCGGACTCGCGTAGTGACCGGACAGAGTGAGTGGAATCGAGCCGATCAGCGGAACGAGGAGCCAGGTGAGCGCCACCACGACCATTCCGTGGCTCCAGTCGAGACGCGGCTCGCGGCGGATGTTGCGGGACAAGATGACTCCAAGAAGGGCAAAGACACCGCTCATCAAGACGAAGCTCCCGAGCGGCGCCCACTCCTGGGTGACCACGGCCCAGGTCGCCGGGATCGCGCCGGCGACGGCGACCAGCAGGAAGATACGTCCGAGGTAGAACGCAATCGTGGTCAGGTCCTCGGCGGTAGGCCGGATCAGCACGTCACACCAGAGCGAGCACGACGACCGCGATCAGCCACGCCGCAACGGCGGTTGCCACCACGATCGCCGCTTCGATGACAAAGGTCGCCAGGCCGCCCTTCACGTCGTCGGCGAGGCTGGTCCGCCGCGAGGCCGGGCCGGGCTGCGTCATGCCTCGCCGCCGCCGGCGAGCGAATCGAGCGCAGCGCAGAACGCGCCTTCGTTCTCGAAGGACGTCACGGCCAGCACCCGGTCCCCGGGGTGCAGCGACGTACTCGCCGTCGGCACGAAGACGTCCCCGTCCCGGACGACGGTGACGAGGATCGACGGTTGCGGCAGCGACAGCTCGGCGAGCGGGACGTCGGGAAAACCGTCGTGGATCGTCCGCTCGATGAGGCTGACCTGGGCACTGGCAAAGAGCGCGATCCGCTGCAGATCACTGATCTCGACTTCACGCGTAATGACTTGCGCCATGAGATCGGTAACGGCTACGACGGGGATGTTGAGCGCCTCGAAGGTGGGGCGGTTGCGCGGATCGTTGAGCCGGGCGAGCACCCGCCGGGCCCCGAGGGTGAGCGCCAGCTCGCACGCGACGAGGTTGGCTTCGTCGCGCCCGGTGACGGCCAGCACCCAGTCGGCGCGGTCGACATCGGCGTCGCGCAGTAGCTCGACGTCCGTGCCGTCGCCGTGGAAGACGAGCGCCTTGGTGTCCTCCGAGAGCGCCTGCGACCGCTCGATGTCCTCCTCGATCACCGACACGATGTGACTCGTCTTGTCGAGCTCGCGGGTCAGGAAGGAGCCCACCTTGCCGCCTCCGACGATGAGCATGCGCATCAGGATTCGCCCTCGGACCGCAGGTACTTCCGCACCTTCGCGCGGACCCCCGGACGGGAGGCGGCAACGACGAGGTCGCCCTCGGCGAGCACGTAGTCGGGGGTGACGACGTAGGTGACGCCCCGTCGTTGCACCGCGGCGATCCGCAGCCACTCGTCGACTTCGATGTCCCGTACCGCGAGGCCATCGGCTGCAGGACCGAGCGTCATCTCGGTGATGTCCACGTCGCCGGCCGAGAAGGTGACGTGGTAGCGAAACTCGTCGTCGACGATCTGCTCGCGGATCACCTTCGAGATGAGCTCGGCGCCGGCCACGTAGTGGATGTCCAGCGCCCGGTACGAGTCGGCGCGGGCCGGATCGTCGAGACGGGCGATCGTCTGCGGCACACCGAAGACCTGCTTGGCGATCTGCACCGACATGAGGTTCGCGTTGTCCGAGTTGGTCACCGCCACGAACGCATCGGCGAACTCGATCCCGGCTTCCTTCAGGATGCGAATGTCGTAGGCATAGCCGTCGTGGGTGGTGCCATTGAAGGTCGTGCCGAGCTCCCGAAAGACCTCAGCGCGGTGATCGATGATCGAGACGTCGTGGCCCTCGTCGGCGAGGCCACGGGCGAGGTCGGAACCGACCCGCCCGCAGCCGGCGATCACGACTCGCATCGATCCAACCTCCGGCCGGTCATCACTCGATGTTAGGAGTGCCGCCCCTCCGCCTGATCCCGAGGCGGTCCTCGCACCAACGCTACGCCGCGAGCGGAGGCCGCCGGGCTCAACCCCGCCAGAGCTGACGCGTGAACAGCAGCAGCACGGGGAAGAGCTCCAGCCGGCCGAGGATCATCATGAACGAGAGAAGCAGCTTGTTGAGAGCGTGCACCTCGACGAAGTTCGACGTGGGACCAACGGATCCGAGGCCCGGCCCTACGTTCCCGATCGCAGAGGCGACGGCCGAGGCCGACGACACCAAGTCCATGCCGGTTCCGAAGCTCGACTCGAAGATGCCGAACACCAGCGTCGCGGTCATGAACGCGACCATGTAGAGGAGGAAGAAGGACTGCACCGACGCGACGATCTGGTCGGGCACGGTGTCCCTTCCCAACCGGACGACGAAGACCCCGCGGGGGTGAATCACCCGATGGAGGTCGGCACGCGAGGCCTGGAACAGCACCCCCAACCGGTACGGCTTGACCGAACCGCCGGTAGAGCCGGCCATTCCACCCACGAAGAACAGGCCGAAGACCAGGATCTGGAGTGCGACCGGCCACAAGCCGAAGTCCGCCGTCGCGTACCCCGTCGTGGTAACGAGGGACACGACCGTGAAGATCGCGTTGCGCACGGTGTCGGTGGCCGCCCCGCCCCACGTCCCGACGAGCACCACGATCGCGGCGACGCCCAGGATCGTGAGGTACAGGCGCAGCTCCGGGTGCTCGAGGTAGGCCTTGGGGTAGGTGAGGGCGCGATAGTGAAGCGCGAACGAGACACCGGCGAGTGTCATGAAGACGATTACCACCCATTGGGTATACGCGGAGAACGCGTTCAGGGAACCGGCATCCGTGCCGAATCCGCCCGTCGACATGGTGGTGAATGCGTGGGCGACGGACTCGAAGAGGGTCATGTCGCCGAACCAGAGCAGCACCACTTCCGCTGCCGTGAGGGCGGCGTACACGAGCCACAGCCGCTTGGCGGTCTCGCGAAACCGCGGGGTCAGGCGATCGGGGGTGGGGCCCGGAGACTCCGCTCGCGCCAGCTGCACACCCCCGACACCGAGGAGCGGAAGTACGGCGATCGAGAGCACGATGATCCCCATGCCCCCGAGCCATTGAGTGAGTGCACGCCAGAAGACCACCCCTCGGCTCAACTCGCCGGGGTCGGCCACGACCGAGGCGCCGGTGGTGGAGAAGCCGGCGGCGGACTCGAACACTGCGTCGACGACCGCGGCGATCTCGCCGGTGAAGAGGTACGGGAGCGTCCCGAACAGGGTGGTAGCCAGCCAGGCGAGGGCGACGACGGCGAAGCCCTCGCGACCCGAGAGCGACCGGGGGGCCTCGAAGCGCCACCGCGCCGAGAGCCCGATGCCGCCGGTGACGACTGCGGCGCCGCCGATCTGCAGCGCGACGTCCCACTCCCGGTAGATCGCTGCGACGAGCACCGGACCCAGCATGGCGAGACCGACCGCGGCGATGACCACGCCGATGATGTGGAGAAGCGGCCTCGGTGCCATCAGCCGGAGAGCTGCTCCACCTTTGGGATCGCCGCGGGGAGGGCGATGACGATGAGTCGATCGCCCGCTTCGATGACCGTGTCGCCCGTCGGCACGATCACGCCCTTTCCGCGGATCAGCCCTCCGACGATCATCTCATGCGGCAGGTGCAGGTCCCGCAGCGCCGTGCCGGCCACGCGGCTACCGGCGCCCACCTCGATCTCGATCGCTTCCGCGTCCGAGTCTTGGAAAGTGACCACGCTGTGGATCCGTCCCCGGCGCACGAACCGCAGGATCTGCGAGGCAGCCGAGAGGCGGCTCGAGATGCCGCCGTCGATGCCGACGCCGGCCAGCAGCTTCACGAGATCCATACGGTGGAAGCGAGCAACTGCGGTCGACACGCCGATGGCCTTCGCGACGAGGCAGCCGAGGATGTTGATCTCGTCCCAGCCTGTGAGCGCGAGCACCACGTCGACGCCGTCGATCCCCTCCGACCGGAGCAGACGCGGGTTCGTCGGGTCGCCACAGATCCCGACGACCTTCGGATTCTCCGTAGCGATGGCGCGGACCTTGTCCGGATCCTGGTCGATAAGGAACGTTTGGATCCCGGCTTCGCACAACGTCCTTGCGGTGAGGGCGGCGAGCCGGGTGCCGCCGAGGATGGCGACCTTCCCGGCCGGCGACTCGTCGATGCCGAGAAGGCGGAACGGCTCTTCGGTCTTGTCGGTCTCGGTCATGAAGAGAATGTGATCACCCGGGAGGATGCGCGTCGAG
>JBFFFX010000221.1:0-4994 GCA_041557775.1 Acidimicrobiia bacterium
CGAGCAGCGGCCGGTACTCGGCGGCAGCGATGACCGCGGACACCGCGGCGTCGTCGATCACGTACTCGAGTTCGGGTGCGGGGTGGGTGAGACACAGCGGCACGGAGACCCCCCCGGCCGCCCACGTGCCCCACTGTGCGGCAACGAACCGAAACCCCGGAGGCGCCATGACCGCCACCCGGGCTTCGTCGAGGTCCGCGGAGCCGTCGAGGAGGCGCCGAGCGACCGCTGCGGTGCTCCGCACGACATCCCCGTAGGTGTGCGACCCGCGGTGGCCGACGACGGCGAGGTCGTCCATCGTCCGCCGTGCCCGGGAAAGCAATGTGGCGCCCCGCATCCCGCGAGCGCCGTGCGTCATGGAGGACCGCCCGCGCTCACCGGGTCCTCCGCATCGTCAGGGGATCGGGGGCCGGCTGGACAACGGAAGGCCGGCGGTGGCGGTGCTCACCCTTGCACCGGCTGCATGTCGCGATGCTCCACCTTGCCGTCGGCGTGGAGGGCGAATCGCCGCTCGTCACGGTCGTGCACCGGGCTGCGCGAGGCCCACGGCCAACCCCCGAATTGTGTGCGCCGGTAGTCCTGGACGGCTTGTTGCAGCTCTTCGTGCGTGTTCATCACGAAAGGACCCATCTGGAACACCGGCGCACCGATCGGCCGACCCTGGAGCAAGAGCAGCTCGGCCGGCTCTCCCTCGTTGACGATCGCCGCCGGCACGTCAGGACGCAGCCGCACGCCGACGTCCTTCGTGACGGGACGGCCGCCCACCCGCAGCGCGGAGCCCATGAAGCAGTGCAGCATCCGGTTCACTCCCGGTGCCGCCGGCGGCAGGTCCCACGACGCGTGGGGGGCGAGCCGGATCAGCCAGATCGCCATGTGGGTGTCGGTACGCGACGCCCACGAATCCGGCGGAGGCGCCGGGGCGGCGCGACCGTCGAGGGCGCCGGTGATGGCATCGACACTCACTCCGGGCGCCGTCTCGACGGTGGGGATGTCCTCGCTCCACAGCATCGAGAAGTACGCCGGCACCATCTTCGACTCGGGCGGGAGGTTGAGCCAGATCTGGAAGAGCTCCAACGGGTTGGGAGCGTCGTCCCTGATCAGCGGGAACATCTCGGAGTGCATGATGCCGCTGCCGGTCGTCAGCCACTGGACGTCGCCGCCGCCGTAGCGGGCCGTCGCTCCGAGGGAGTCCGAGTGGTCGACGTAGCCGCGCCGCACCACCGTCACCGTCTCGAAGCCGCGATGGGGATGCTGGGGGAAGCCGGGAACGACATCGCCGTGGTACATGCTCCACCCGTCGCGGTACGAGAAATCGGCGCCGATCTGCCTCCCCGCCAGGGAGTCGACCGGACCCAGGGCATCGTTGCCGGCGGGATAGTGGTCCACGTGGTGGACGGTGAAGATGAAAGGGTCGAGTCCCGTCCACGGGAAGCCGAGGTCGATGAGCTCGAGTACGGGATCGGGCGGCACCAGCACTCCTCGTTGTGCGTGGGTGCGATGGTACGCCGATCCGTGCGCTTGCGAGACGCCTCCCTGCGGGCCGCCGGTACGTGAATCCGGCTAGGACACGGGGACGGAAGACCCTGCCGCACAACACCCCGCACCACGGAAACTGCGCAGAAAGCCACCACCTGCGTCCACGCGCACTGCCCAGGGGAGGGGTTTCTCCATGGATGCCGGACTCGATCGCGACACCCTTTCGCTCGTCCTGGACACGATCAGCGACTTCGCCGCCAACGAGCTGCCCGACTCGTATCTCCTCGAACTCGACCGCAAGGACGAGTTCCCCGAGCCGATCGTGCGGCAGATGCTCGCCGAGCTCGGCGTCTCGCTGCTCTTCATCCCCGAGGAGTACGGGGGCATGGGTGCCGGCACGTTCGACATCTACCGCGTGTGCGAGCTGCTCGCCCGCATCGACGTCGGCGTCGCAACCGCGGTGTTTGCGACCTTCCTCGGCAGCGACCCCATCGTCTTCGGCGGAACCGACGAGCAGAGGGCGCGCTGGATGACCAAGATCGCCGAGGAGGGCCTCCTCATGGCGTATGGGGCGACCGAACCCGAGGCGGGCAGCGACCTCGGTGCGCTCAAGACCACCGCCAGGCGCGTGGAGGAGGATGGAAACGTCGTCGCCTACGTGCTCAACGGCAACAAGCAGTGGATCTCCAACGGCACCTACGCCGACCTCTACACCATCCTCGCCAACGCACCCGACGGCCCGACCTGGTTCGTCGTCGACCGCGACGTCCCCGGCTTCGAGAAAGGGAAGCCGGAGGACAAGCACGGCATCCGCGCCTCGAACACGGCGGCCCTCGCCCTGCAGGATGTGCAGGTGGAGGCGGACCGCATCGTCGGCGAGCGGGAGGGCCTCGGCCTGGTGCAGGCGCAGCTCGTGTTCGGGTACACCCGGCTGATGGTCGCTGCGTTCGGACTCGGCGCGGGCTGGGCGGCCCTCGACCGCGCCATCCCGTACTCGCTGGAGCGCATTCAGGGCGGCACGCCCCTCGCAGAGAAGCAGGGGTACACCCACAAGCTCATCGTTCCGCACGCGGTCCGTCTCGAAGCATCCCGCGCCTACATCGAAGAGACCGCCCTGCGCATCGACGCAGGCGAAGGCACGCTCAACACCGAAGGCGCCATCGCCAAGTACATGGGCAGCGAGGCCGGGAACGCCGCCGCCGAGGCGTCCATCCAGGCCCACGGCGGGTACGGCTACACGAAGGAGTACATGGTCGAGAAGATCAAGCGGGACGTGAAGATCACCACGATCTACGAGGGCACGTCCGAGATCATGGAGATGACGATCGCCAGGGATCGCTGGCAAGAGCACCTGAAGAGCCGCGGCGGCTACTACCACGACAAGGCCGCCGAGCTCGATGGTCTCGCCACCGCGGCTCCCGGCTGCGGGGCCGACATCGCCGCCCTCGCCCATCACGCCGCCGCCGGAGTCCTCGAGCACGCCCGGACGCACCGGCTGACGCGAAACCAGCACGTGCTCTTCCGCCTCGGCGAGCTGATCGCTTACGTCGAGTGTGCCGGAGCGCTCGCCCGCAGGGCCGCGGCGGCGGCCGCCGGCGCACTCCCCGACAAGGCGGACCAGCGCTTCTCGCCTGAGGCGCTCGCCGCCATCAGCCGCGTGTTCGCTCGGGAGGCGGCGGCGCGCATGGCCGCCGAAGGCACCCGCTGGGTGCTGGGCGCCGCCGAGCCGGGGGCCGTCGACGCTGCGGCGCTCGACGCCGTAGTCGGGGCCAAAGCGATCGAACAGGCCCAAGCCGGTCTGGTCGTCGACATGAACACCGTCGCCGACGCCCTGTACGGCCGCACGTCCTGACTCGTCATGTCCCAAGTACCGCCCCTCCTCCCAGCTGCGAATCCCAGGAGTCATCATGGTTGAGAACGTCACCCGCGCCGTTGCCGTCGTCGGCGTCGGAGCCGTTCTCCCCGACGCCCCCAACGCCGATGCGTACTGGGGGAACCTGACCTCGGGGCGCTACAGCATCAGCGAGGTCGACAAGGACCGCTGGGATCCGGCCCTCTACTACGACGCCGACCCGAAAGCCCCGGACAAGACCTACTCCACCATCGGTGGATGGGTGCGGGAGGTCGCGTGGGCGCCCCTCGAGTGGCGACTGCCGATCCCGCCCAAGGTCGCCGATGCGATGGACCGCACGCAGAAGTGGTCGATCGTCGCGTGCCGGGAGGCACTGCTCGACTACGGGTATCCGAACCGGCCGCTCAACGGCGATCGCACGGCCGTGATCCTCGGCAACGCCATGGCCGGCGACATGCACTACCTCACGTCGCTGCGCGCCTACTTCCCGGAGTACGCCGAGGAGCTCAGCGCGGCGCCGAGCTTCGCCGCGCTCGACGGTGCAGTGAAGCAAGCCGTGCTCGCCGAGATGCACACCGGCATCCGGGACCGGTTCCCTCACATCACCGAGGACACCATGCCGGGCGAGCTGGGCAACATCATTGCCGGCCGGGTCGCCAACCTCTACGACTTCCACGGGCCGAACTTCGTCGTCGACGCCGCGTGCGCGTCGGCGCTCGCCGCAATCGACGCCGCCGTCGAAGGTCTCGAGCACGGCGACTACGACGCAGTGCTCACCGGCGGGGTAGACGCCAACATGGGCGTGCCCAGCTTCATCAAGTTCTGCAAGATCGGGGCGCTCTCCGCGACGGGCACCCGGCCGTATCACGACGGCGCGGACGGCTTCGTGATGGGCGAAGGTGCAGCCGTCTTCCTCCTGAAGCGGCTCGCCGATGCCGAGCGCGACGGCGACCGGGTCTATGCCGTCATTCGCGGCATCGGTGGATCGAGCGACGGCAGAGGAAAGGGCATCACCGCTCCGAATCCCGTCGGGCAGGAGTTCGCCGTTGGGAGGGCTTGGAGGAACGCCGCCATCTCTCCGAACTCGGCCACCTACATCGAGGGCCACGGAACGTCGACGCGCGTGGGCGACGTGGTGGAGGTCGAGGCGCTGTCGAGGGTGTTCGCCGGCCTGGGTCTCGAGCCCGGCTCGATGGCGCTCGGCTCGGTGAAGTCCAACATCGGTCACCTCAAGAGCTCCGCCGGAGCCGCCGGCATGCTGAAGGCCATCAAGAGCCTCGACGCCAAAGCGATCGCCCCGAGTCTCGGAGGCACCGAACCCAATCCCAACATCGACTTCTCCCGCTCGCCGCTCTACATCAACAAGGAGCTCCAGGAGTGGAAGACGGAGCCCGGTCAGGTGCGGACCGCAGGGGTCAGCGCCTTCGGGTTCGGCGGCACCAACTTCCACATCGTGCTGGAGGAGTACGTTCCGGGGCGGCTCCATGTCGATGACCGACGTGCGAGCTACGCGACCGTGACGAGCCGGTCGGGCGAACATCTCGTCGATCTCAAGGCGCCGTTGCGCGGAGCCCTCGTGATCGGAGACGAGAGCGACGCCGCCGTGCTGAACCGGCTTCGCTCAGTCCGCGACGAGGCAGCGGCGGGCACCGCCCCTTCCACCGCA
>JBFFFX010000222.1:0-4966 GCA_041557775.1 Acidimicrobiia bacterium
GCCGCGACACCGAGGTCACCGAGCGTGGAGCTCCTCGGTCCCGCGCGCGAACCGTCGCTGCCCTCGAGTCTCGCGGGCCGAGCCTGATGCGGCCCTGCAGGAGCGCCGCACTCGCCCGTGACCCCGGAGACCGCCGGGGACATGGAAGTCGGCGACGAAGCCGTCGACGCCTGATCCCGAGCGGGCGGTGAGCCGTGCCGGACGGCGACTACGGGTTCGAGTCGGCCCCTGACGAGCTGGCGGACGTCGCCCGCCGCGGCGCCCGCGAGTGGGAGCGGGACATGGCGGCGTGGGAGTCCGATGCCGAGCGGCTGCGTCTGCGCGGCCGCACGCTGCCCAACGTGTTGTGGGAGGCGATGCAGCGCGGCGACGATGTCACCGTCCGCACCGCAGGGCATGCCTTCACCGGACGGCTGGAGGCGGCGCGCAACGATCTCGCGGTCCTGGTCCGCGACGACCTCCGCATCGCGTTGAGCACGACGATGATCGATGCCCTGGCGATGACGACGGGCGGGCGCGGCGTGGCCGGCGATCGGACCTACGGGTCGTTCCGCGCCTATCTCGGCATGCTCGAGGTGGAAGGCCCCGAGGTGCGGCTCATCGGCCGTGACGTCGACGTCCGCGGCCGCGTCGAAGCCGTCGCCAAGGACCACGTGCTGGTTGTCCGGGGCGATGGCACCCGTTGGGCGATTGCACTCGAGAGCCTGGCCGCCGTTCTCACCGGCATCTGAGCCGACACCCGTAACGGCAGCCGCACTGCACCCTGCTAGCCGGTCGTGACCTCTTCGGTCTCCGCCCGGGTCTGGACCGCTTGCTCCCGCAGCCAGTCGAGGACCTCGTCCCGGAAATACCGGAAGTTCTTGCCCCACCGATAGGCGGGGATCTCTCCCGCCGAGACCTTCGACCGTACGACCTCTGCGGTCGAGCCCAGCATTTCCGCTACCTGTGCCGTGTTGAGCGTTGGGGGGTACTGCTCCTTGTACGCGGCGAGTATCTGCTCGAAGTCGAGCGCCATTGGTGCCTCCACGTCCCTTGGCTGCGAGTGGGCCCTCTCCCGCTCGCGATACTTAACGGTATCACAGTGTTTCAGATACCAGCAAGGACCTGTTGCGATGCGCCATCCAGTTTTTGTATGCTTGACGACGATCGGTGAAGGAGAACGGTATGAGCGTGGGGGACATGCGTGACACCGGCGCGACGCACTTTCAGACCCTCGAGCCGCAGCCTCGGCCGCGCCGCAAGCTGAGCAGCCGCTTCGGTCTTCTCCATCTGGTTGCGCTGGCGTCGGGGCTGCTGGCGTTCCTTCTGATCCTCTCGTGGATGCGGGCTCAGCAGGACCTGGTCGAGGTGGCGGTCGCCGCCGAGGAGATCCCCAGCGGCAACGTCATCGATCCGGCGCGCTTCGACTTCATCGAGATACCGGCCGACGCCACCTTCGGAAACCGCACGGTGAGCCGGGAGGAGGCGGCTGCGATCGCGGGGTCGGTGGCAACGCGGCGCATCGCGGCAGGTGAACCGATCCTCGATTCGGACCTTCGCCGCGTCGACACCCCCGAAGGCCTGCGCGCCATGTCGCTCCCCGTGGACATCGGCCAAGCCGTCGGCGGCGTTCTGGCCGTGGGTGACCGCGTCGACATCATCGGCTTCGACGACTCCGGCCCGAGATACGTCGCGACCGACGTGGCCGTCGTCGATGTGCCGGGAGAGCGGTCGAGCGCCTTCGGCGCCGGTGCCAGGTTCGCCATCACCGTTGCGGTCGACGATGTCCAGGCATTGGCACTCGCGGAAGCTCTGGCCTTCGCCGACCTCCACGTTCTCCGCTCCACGGGTGCGCCACAGGTCACTCTCGAACGCATGTCTGTTCCCGACGAGCCGGCGCGTGCCGACACCGAGGAAGGCGGCGACTGACGTGGCCAAGACGACGTTCGAGCCGGCGGTCTGCTTCGGCTCATCGCAGCGGTCATGGGTCACCGAACTGATCAACTACGTGGCCGATCACGGCGGCATGCGGGTCGTCGGAACCGTGCTCACTCAGCGCGATGCAGTCGCCATCGACTTCGACGTCCTGGTGATCGACGACGTCTCCAGCGTGCTCTCGCCGCGGCTGGTCCACCGGCTGCAGGCGGGAGGCCGCGTCATCCTCGGTGTGTTCGACGCAGATCGCGGTGCGGCCGCGGAAGATCGCCTTGTCGCCGCGGGCGTCGATGCGGTCATCGCGTCCGACGCCGCCGCCGCCGAGTTCGTGCGCGCCGTCGTCGACGTCGCCAAGCCGTCGACGGTGGCTTCGGAGTTCGCCGGCATCGTCGAGGAGCTCGCGGAGCCCGCCGCCGAAGCCGTCGGCGCTCGTGCTTCAAAGCACCACGACGGGGCAGCGGCCGGTCGCGGTCGCGTCATCGTGGTGGCGGGCAGCGATGGGGTCACTGAGGTTGCCGTCGGTCTGGCACAGGCCCTGGTGAGCCGACGCGCCTCGACGGTCGTCGTCGACATGGACACGCTGGAGCCGTCGATAGCACAGCGGCTCGGCCTGCGGCTGACGCCGAACATCTTCACGGCGACCGAACAGCTCCGTCTTCGCTCCTCCCTCGCGGAAGCCTTCGTCACCCACCCGGAGGGCTTTGCGGTGATGGCCGGCATCCCCAATCCGCGAGAGTGGGAGAACCTCTCCGAGAGTGAGGCCAGCGACCTCGTCACGGAACTGGCGACCGGCTTCGACGTGGTCGTCGTGAAGCTGAACCGACACCTCGAAGACCTCTCGACGTTTGCCGGTGCAGCCGGACGGTTCGATGTCGGACGCCGGCTGATGATGCTGGCGGACGCAGTCGTTGCGGTCACCAGCCCGAGCCCGCTCGGTACGACGCGGCTCTTGGTCATGGCGAGCGACGTGAGGCGGCTCACGCCGGTCGCCCTCCACGTCGTGGTCAATCAGGCGCCCTCGAGCCAGTTCGTGCAGGGCGAGATCGCCGAGGAGCTTGCCCGTACGATGGCGCCGGCGTCGACGACATTCCTTCCCCCTGATGCGCGGGTCCGGAAGGCCTCGTGGCAGGGCGAGGTCGTCCGCGGCGGTGCGTTCATGCGCCGTCTCGGCAAGGTCGCCGACTGGTTCGTCCCGCACAACACGCCTGCTGTGGTCAGCCGTGACACTCGGGCTGCCGTGACGGGTGAGGCGTCATCGTGAGTGTCTACCACGAGCTTCGTCACCGCCTCGCCGAGGAGATCGAGGAGCGCAAGCTCGCCCCGGATCGCGATCGCGAGGCGATTCAGCGTCTCGTGGGGGACACGGTCCGCGCCTACCAAACGGCGGCGCACGCCGGAGACACACGGGCGCTGCGCGACCCCACCGACATGGCGCGGCGGCTCTGGCACGCGATCGCAGGCTTCGGGCCGATCACCGAGTTGCTGGAGCGCCCCGACGTCGAGGAGATCTTCATCGAGGGCGATCGGATCTCCTACATCGGAGGATCGGGGAGGCTCGAAGCGCTCATGGCCCCGACCACCGAGGTCGAGAACCGGCAGATCGTCGACCGGATGCTGGCGGGGACGAATCGTCGCCTCGACGCTTCGTCGGCCATTCAGCAGGCGCGGGTCCTCGAAGGCAAGGCGCGGCTGACGGCGGTCATCCCGCCTGTTTCCGATCGACTGTCGGTCACGCTGCGCAAGTACACGATCGCCGATGAGACCCTGGCGACGCTGGTCGATCGCGGATCGCTACCGGCCAACGCGGCGGCGTTCTTGTGGGCCTTGGCGCAGGTGAGTGCATCCACGCTCTTCTCGGGGCCGACGGGGGCCGGGAAGACCACGGCCATGAGCGCCTACCTGCGGGCGGTCCCCGACGACATCTGCATCCGCATGGTCGAGGAGGTGCGTGAGCTCCACATCCCCCTGTCGCTGCATTCCTCTTTCTACGAGGCATCCGGGATCGCGATGGACGGGGGACGCCGGTACTCGCTCCGGGATCTCATCAAGGTCTGCCTCGCGCAACGAGTCGACTTGCTGTGCGTCGGCGAGGTGAGAGGTGAGGAGGCCTACGAGCTCACTCGGGCCGTCAACGCCGGATGCGGCTTCACCTGCACGGTGCACGCCAACTCCGCCCGAGAGGCGCTCTCCGCGCTCGTGGAGAACTCGCTCAAGGCCGGGGAGAACATCCCCGAAGGCGTCGCCCGCCGCAGCTTCGCGCGCGGTATCGACGTGGTCGTCCATCTCGACCGGCGGATCGGAGGCGGCGGGCACGGTCCCCGGCGCAAGGTCGGAGAGATCCTTGCGATCGCCCCCTCGATTGCTGCCGATGACTTCACCACCGAGCCGATCTACACCCGGGAGACGCGTGACGCCCCCATGGAATGGACCGGGATCCTGCCGCAGAAGGCGCTGGCGCGGAGGATCGGGGAGATCCTTCCCCAGGGTGTCGGGATCGAGGACCTGCTCGCCGGCGACTGGAGACCGCACTTGTGAGGCTCGCTGCAGCACTTGCAGGAGGGCTCGCCACCTACCTGGTGATGGCCCTGACACTGGGTGTCGCGCCGCGCATCGAGCTGAAGCGGCAAAGTCGCTCGCAGATCTCGAAGCGACAGCTCTGGCTCATCCAATCCGGCTCGGAGCTGACCCCGCGCCAGTTCTGGGGCGGTTCGGTCGTGGCCGGGCTCGGGGCGTTCCTGCTCCTGTGGCTCGTGACGCAAAGTGCGGTTGTCGCGGCCGTCCCAGCGTCGGCGGTGGGGGCCCTGCCTCGCCTGTACTACTCGCGAGAGCGTCAGCGCCGGCTGGCGCACGTCCAGCAGGCGTGGCCGGACGGTATTCGCGACATCCTCGCCCACGTGTCGTCGGGCGCCACACTCGCCCGTGCGGTCGAGGCCCTGGCCACCGATGGGCCCGCGGCGCTGCAGGACGCCTTCGAGCGATTCCCGCTCCTGGCGCGGATGTTCGGCGTCGTGGCGGCGCTCGAGATCGTGAAGGAGGAGCTGGCCGATCCCAC
>JBFFFX010000223.1:0-4956 GCA_041557775.1 Acidimicrobiia bacterium
GCCGAGACCGATCCGGTCGAGGCCGAGCGCCGCTACTGGCCGGCACTTCAGCGCGTGCTCAACTCGCTCCAGGCAGCCGCGGTGGGCTGAACCGAGGCGGGCTCGCGTCCGCGAGATCGTTCGACCGCTCCATCCGCAAGAGGAGCCTCACGCCGTCTTCCGGTTGGCTGGCGCCAGCATGTCGACGCGGGCGAGTACACCTGGGGCCCGAGGTCCTTCCGGCAGGTTCTCGGTGCCACGGGGTGTCGTAGATTGGAGCTCATGCGGCGCATCCGAGATTGGGCATTCTCGATTCCCACCGTCCTGGCGTTCGGCCTCACGCTGGGCGTCTACGACGTGGTCGGGCGACTCACCCGACCGTTCGGTCTTCGGCCGTTCGAGTACGTCATGGCCGCGCTCCAGCGGACCCTGGTTGCGGTCTTCAAGCTCTCGGGAACCAAGGTGGTCGTGGACCGCGACCCGGCGATCGTGCCGCACACGGGATACGCCGTGATCTCGAACCATCAGAGCATGTTCGACATCATTCTCATCGGCGGCCTGCTGTTCACCAACTTCCCCAAGTACGTCGCGAAGAAGGAGCTAGCCCGCTGGATTCCGAGCGTGTCGCTCAATCTGCGCCACGGCGGCAACGGGCTGATCGACCGAGAGGATCGCACCCAGGCCGTTCGCGTCATCACCGAGTTGGCCGCAACGGCCCAGGCCCGCAATGTGAGCGTCGTGATCTTCCCCGAAGGATCGCGATCGCGCGACGGCGAGCTGAAGCCCTTCAAGCCTGCGGGTTCCAAGGCGCTCCTGGAGTCGGCGGATCGGCTTCCCGTCGTGCCGGTCGCCATCGACGGGTCGTGGAGGCTCTTCCGCGACAACTTGTTCCCCGTCCCTTTCGGGACCACCGTGCGTGTTCGGTTCGGGGCGCCCCTCGGCCGGGAGGTGGGAGACGCCGCCGCCCTCTCGGCGCAGGTGCGCACGTGGATCGACGGTACCTTGCGAGAGTGGCGAGCAGGCGAGGCTCGGTCGCAGGACGTCAACGCGTAGCCGCGGCCTCCGCCGCCTCGATCACCCGCAGGCTGTTCTCGCCGAGCACCTTGCGCACGTCGCCCTCGCTCCAACTTCTGCGGAGCAGCTCCTCCGTGATCGCCGGGTAGCACGATACGTCGTCGAGCCCGATGGGGGTCATCGTCATCCCGTCGAAGTCGGAACCGAGCCCGATGGCGTCCACTCCGGCCACCTCGGCGATGTGCTCGATGTGATCGACCACGTCTGCAACGGCGCCGCGATCGAGGTCCATGTCGGCCTCGACGCGCGCGATCTCGGCGGCGATCGCCGCTTCGTCGCCGGCAAGCTCGCGCCGAATTCGCCGCCAGTGGGTGAACAGGTCCACCAGCGCCGCCGCGGTCGCAGGTACGACGAAGCCCGGGAAGAACACGGCCATGACGACGCCGCCGCGGGTGCCGATCTCGGTCAGAACGTCGTCGGGCACGTTGCGTGGGTGGGGGGCAAGTGCGGCCGCGTTGGAATGTGAGGCGATCATGGGCGCCTCGCTGACGGCCAGCGCGTCGCGCATCGTGGTCGCTGCGACGTGCGACAGGTCGACGAGCACGCCGAGCCGATTCATCTCGCGAACGACTTCGCGGCCGAAGTCGGTCAGCCCGCCGTGCCGGGGGTCGTCCGTCGCCGAATCGGCCCACGGTGTGGTGTCGCTGTGGGTGAGCGTCATGTAGCGCACACCGCGTTCGGCGAGGCGGCGGAGGTTGTCGAGCGATCCGGCGATGCTGTGTCCGCCCTCGGCGCCGAGGAGCGAGGCGATGCGACCGGAGTCGCGGACGGCTCGTACCTCGGCGGCGGTGCGGGCCGGCACCAGCCGATCGTCCCGGGCCGTCATCTCCTCGACGAGATCGATCTGCTGGAGCGTCGTCGTAAACGGCGACTCGACGTCCGTCGGGACGTAGACCGACCAGAACTGGGCTCCGACGCCACCGCGGAGCAGCCGGGGCACGTCGGTGTGGAAGCCCGGCAGGTCGCCGGCCGGGTCGGCCGCGGTCAGGTCGCCCCCCGCCTCGGTACGCAGCCGCCACGGCAAGTCGTTGTGTCCGTCGACCACCGGGAGGTCGGCGTGAATCCGGCGGGCGGCGTCGGTGACCGATTCGATCATGCAGGCCACCGTACCGGTACGCTTTCCCCCATGCGGCCGGCCGCCAAGATTCTGCTTGCCGAGGCGGCCGCACTCCGTCCGATTCTCGAGCGAACCGCACCGAGTCACTTCGACCGGCCCACCGTGTGTGCCGGTTGGTCGGTGCGGGACGTGCTCGCCCACTGCGGCGCAGTGCTCTCCCACGTCGCCGCCGGGACCGTGCACGGCTTCACGCCGGAGGACAACCAGGGCGATGTCGACGCCCGCCGCGGGTGGTCACTTCCCGACGTGCTCGACGAGCTCCTCTCCGGCTACACGGCCGCGTCGAAGGTGATCGATGCCGCCGGCGGACGTCTCGATGGTGTGGGAATAGGGGAATGGATGCACGGTGGTGATGTGCGCGAGGCATTGGACGAGCCGGACGCCTACGTGAGCGAGGGCAGCGAGCTCGCCGTCGGACTCCTTCTGGCGCGGAGCCGGATGCAGCAGCGGCCGGCGCTCACGGTCGTCGTCGACGGCGGGCGGCACACGTTCGGCTGTGGGGAGCCTCGCGGCCGCGTCATCACCGATTTGGAGACGTTCATGCGTCTCACGGGGGATCGCCGGCCCGCCGCCGGACGCTATCGATGTGAGGACTGTGCCCCTGAGGACCTGAGGCTGTTCTCGTGAGCGGCGTCGTGACCACGCTCGCTGTACGGTGTGCCGAGTCGGGGGCGACTACACGTCGGTGACGCAGTGCTCGGTGTGGTCGGTGTGCGGCGTCACCAGCACGTCGCTGCGGATCTGGATGGCATCCAGCAGGCCGCGGACGATCCCTTGGTCGAGCTTGCAGACGATCTCGGGATGGTTCGTCGCCGTTTCCCCGAAAGGGCAGGACCGTGTCAGCAGAGTGCGAGCCGTGGGTTGCGCCTCGGTCTCGAAGCCCATGCCCATCATCGCTCGGGCGACCGCCTGGACGGCGCCCTCGAAGCCCGTGTCGTCGGGGAGCCCGATCTCGGCCGCCAGCTCCTGCCCGTACTCCATGCCGATCTCCTCTGCGATGCCGGGGGCATCGTCGGGGGCGACTCGTTCGAGCGTCCGCACGAGGAGCTCGGCGAGGAGGTCGTAGCGGCGGGCGGGGTATTGCAGCGACACCTCTTTGCCCGTCGGCTCGTAGTGCTTCGCCGGCCGTCCGGCGCCCGGACCACGGCGGTCGTTGCGGCGGCGGTGGCTCACCTGGAGCCATCCGTCGGCGACCAGCCGGTCGAGGTGGTGGCGTGCCACGTTGGAGTGCAGATCGAAGAGGGCGGCGATCTGGGACACGGTCACCGGCTCCGGAGCCTCGCGGGCGGCGATGAAGATGCCGCGTCGAGTGGTGTCGCCGAGAGATGACGCGAGATCACCGACTTGCTGATCGAACGTGCGCACGTTCATGACATCACCAGGATTCACGGAATGCGGGCTTCACTATAGTTTTCTATCCACTATCCAGATAGGAGTTTGGGTCGATCATGAGCAGCGTCGATGTCGAGGCCCTGCGGGCGGCGATAGGCAAGGTCGAGGACCCCGAGATCCACCGTTCGCTGGCGGACCTCAACATGCTGCGCGAGCTCGACGTCGATGCCGCCGGGCACGTGCGCGTGCTGGTGGCCCTCACGATTCCGGGCTGCCCCCTCAAGGACAAGCTCAATACCGATGTCACGGCGGCGGCCATGTCCGTTGCGGGTGTCACGGGCGTCACGGTCGATTTCACGCACATGACCGACGAGGAGCGGGCGCAGCTCGTCGCCGACGTCCGCGGCGCCCCGGCCCGCCAGATCACCATCGGTGGCTCCGGTAGCCGCACCCGGGTGATTGCCGTGTCGTCCGGCAAAGGCGGTGTCGGCAAGTCGTCGGTGACCGCCAACCTCGGCGTGTCGCTGGCACGCCTGGGCAGGACGGTGGGCATCATCGATGCGGACGTGTGGGGATTCTCGATCCCCAAGATGCTCGGTGTCGACCGGTCGCCGACGGTCATCGACGAGACGTTGCTGCCCCCCGAGATGCACGGTGTTCGGGTGATGTCGATGGACTACTTCGTGCGGCCCGACCAGGCCGTGATCTGGCGCGGTCCGATGCTCCACAAGGCGCTCGAGCAGTTCCTCGCCGACGTCCACTGGGGTGACCCCGATTACCTCCTGATCGACATGCCGCCGGGTACCGGTGACATTGCGATCTCGATGTCCCAGTTCCTCCCGCGGGCCGAGGCGATCGTCGTCACGACGCCGCAGATCACCGCGCAACGGGTCGCCAAGCGTGCCGGGCTCATGGCCCGGAAGGTGAACCA
This sequence comes from Acidimicrobiia bacterium, assembly GCA_041557775.1. Taxonomy (GTDB): domain Bacteria; phylum Actinomycetota; class Acidimicrobiia; order Spongiisociales; family UBA5794; genus DATHZQ01. Next base: position 4,434 of record JBFFFX010000223.1, read on the forward strand.
GGAGATCATGGGCGTCGTCGAGAACATGTCGTGGTTCACCGGCAACGACGGCACCCGCTACGCCCTCTTCGGCGAGGGCGGCGGCGCCACGCTCGCCGAAGAGCTCGAGGTGCCGCTGTTGGGTCAGATCCCGTTGGTTCCGGCGCTCCGCGAGGGCGCCGACCAGGGGATGCCCGTGACCCTCGCCGATCCGGGTGGGGAGGCGGCACAGGCCTTCGAGGCGCTGGCCGCAACGATCGAGGCCCGCAAGCCCCGGGTTCGCATGCATCCCGAGCTCGTGGTTCGCTAGGCGCAACATCGCAGCTGGAGGCGAGTGAGATGAGTGAAACGAAGAAGATCCGGATCGGCCTGCACGGCGCACGGGAGCTCGAGCTCGATGTCGACGACTCGGCCGCAGCGCAGAAGGCCGTTGAGGAGGCCGTGGCGGCCGGCGATGCGATGGTGTGGCTGACCGACGTGCGAGGTCACCGCTTCGGCGTGGTCGTGGCCAAGCTGGCGTTCATCGAGACCGAGGGCGAGCTGA
>JBFFFX010000224.1:0-4942 GCA_041557775.1 Acidimicrobiia bacterium
GTCGGACTCGGCGGGGGCATCTTCGTCCCGGCCGTGCGCAAGGTCGCGATCCAATCGTCCCCGGACCAGGCCGGCCGGGAGCTCGGGCTCATCTTCTCCGCCTCGGTCGCCGGTTTCGTGCTCGGTCCCGTGCTCGGCGGCTGGCTGGCCCCGGCGTTCGGCCTCGGCGTTCCGTTCTACGTTGCCGCGATCACCATCGGGGTCACGCTGCCGTTCGTCGCCCGCATGGAGATGAGCCACAGCGAGGAGACGGCGGAGCGGGTCGGGGTGGTCGCGTTGCTCCGCAACCGGATGGTGATCGCAGGCATCCTGATCGGGTCGAGCGAGTTCTTCGTCCTCGGGGCGCTAGAGGCGGTGTGGGCCCGGCGGATGACCGACCTCGGGGCCTCGACCTCGTTCATCGGCACCTCGTTTGCTCTGCTCCTGGTGCCGCTCGTCGTCGTCGCCCCCTTCGGGGGGCGGCTCGCCGATCGCCACGACCCGCGCCGGGTGGCGCTGGCAGCGCTGATCTTCGTCGTTCCCCTCACGTTCCTCTACGGCAGGATCGCCACCCCCGTCGGCCTCGCCGCGATCGGCGCGATCCACTCGGTCGGCAGCGGCATCATCGGACCGGCGGCGGCTGCGGCCGTCGCCGCGGGGAGCCCAAAGGGTGCGATCGCGCGTGGGCAGGGTCTCCTCGAGGCGTTCGGCTTTCTCTCCGCGGCGGCTGCGGCGTTCGCCTCGGGTGCGCTCTACGGAGCGATTGGTGCCGGGCCGCTCTTTGCGTTGGTGGCGGCGGGGCTCATCGGATACATGATCATGGGCGGTCTGTTCAGCCGCGGTCCCCGGCCGGACGCCGTGCCGTATCTGCGATCATGACGTCTGCGCAGCCCACCGCTCCGAAGCTCCTGAAAGGCCCTGCGTATGGACCTCCAAGACCCGTCTCTTCTCAAGACGCAAGCATTCGTGGCCGGCGAGTGGATCGACGCCGACTCGCGTGCCACGTTCGATGTCGTCAACCCGGCGGACGGCTCCGTCGTCGCGGCGGTTGCCGACGTCGGCGTGGACGAAACGCGCCGGGCGATCGCCGCAGCCGAGGCCGCCCAGAAGGAGTGGGCGAAGCTGACGGCGAAGCAACGCGGGGCCATCCTGCGGCGCTGGTACGAGCTGTTCCTGGAGCACCAGGAGGATCTGGCCCGCATCATGACGATGGAGATGGGCAAGCCCATCAACGAATCGCGCGGCGAGATCGTCTACGCGGCGAACTTCATCGACTGGTTTGCCGAGGAAGGGAAGCGGGCCCGGGGCGAGGTGATTCCCACCCACGACGCCACCAAGCGCCTCGTCGTGCTCAAGCAGCCCGTCGGTGTCATCGCTGCGATCACGCCGTGGAACTTCCCGCAGGCGATGATCACCCGCAAGGTCGGTCCTGCTCTGGCGGCGGGCTGCGGTGCGGTGGTGAAGCCGGCCAGCGCCTCCCCGATCAGTGCGCTGGCAGCCGCCGAGCTGGCGACGCGGGCCGGCGTGCCTCCGGGGTTGCTGAGCGTCGTCTCCTCCACGTCGAGCCGGGACGTCGGTGCGGAGCTGACGTCGAATCCCACCATTCGCAAGATCTCGTTCACGGGTTCGACGGAGATCGGCAAGCAGCTCATGGCCCAGGCGGCGGGCACCATCAAGAACGTGTCGCTGGAATTGGGCGGCAACGCCCCGTTCCTGGTCTTCGACGACGCCGACCTCGACGCCGCCGTCGAGGGGGTCATCGCCTCGAAGTACCGCAACACCGGCCAGACGTGCGTCTGCGCCAACCGCATCTACGTCCAGGACGGGGTCTACGACGAGTTCGCCAAGAAGCTGGCCGAGGCCGTCGCCACGCTGAAGGTCGGTCCCGGGCTGGACGAGGAGACCGCCATCGGTCCCCTCGTCAACGAGGCTGCGCTGGAGAAGGTCGAAGAGCTGGTCGGTGATGCGCTCGAAGCCGGGGCGAGCGTGCTCACGGGCGGCAAGCGGCACGACCTGGGCCGCACCTTCTACGAGGTGACCGTGCTGGCGAACGTCAGCCAGGGCATGCGCATCGCATCGGAGGAGATCTTCGGTCCGGTCGCGCCGCTCTTCCGCTTCTCCACCGAAGAGGAGGCCGTCGCCCTGGCCAACGACACGCCCTTCGGGCTGGCCTCCTACTTCTACGCGGGAGACGTCGCCCGGATCTGGCGGGTCAGCGAAGGCCTCGAGTACGGCATGGTGGGGGTCAACACCGGCCTCATGTCGACCGAGGTGGCGCCGTTCGGAGGCTTCAAGGAGTCGGGCATCGGCAGGGAAGGCTCTCACGACGGTCTCGACGAGTACCTGGAGACGAAGTACGTCGCCTTCGGCGGGATCTGAGGTCCGGCTCGGGCCGCCCGGTGGCGGTTCACGGCGGTACCGATGACGGGGGCGAGTGCACCGTGCGTCGCACGCCGCCTCGGGCGGGGGAATCGTCGTGAGTGACATGGCGATCACCTTCGCGATCCTTGCGGTCACGATCGTGCTGTTCGTGCGCTCGCGCCGCGAACCCGATCTGATCGCCTTGGGCTCGCTGCTCGCCCTCTTCCTCTTCGGCGTCGTCGATCTCGATCAGGCGCTCTCCGGCTTCTCCAATCCCACCGTGGTGCTGATCGGCGCGCTCTTCATCGTGGGGGAGGGCCTGACCCGAACCGGCGTGACCGCCTTCGTCGGGGAGCGCCTCGTGGGTGGTGGTCGGCCGCGTCCGGTGCGCCTGCTGGTCGCGACGATGGCCGCGGCGGCCCTGCTCTCCGGATTCGTCTCCAACACGGGTACCGTCGCCACATTGATGCCGGCGGTGGTGATTGCTGCCTGGGGAGTGGGGAGCCGGCCGTCCCAGTTCCTCATCCCGCTGGCGTTCGCGGCCAATGCGGGGGGGTTGCTGACGCTGGCGGGAACCGCACCCAACATCGTGATCGCGGAAGCGCTGGATGCATCGGGACTGCGGCCGTTCGGGTTCTTCGAGTACGCCGGGATCGGTCTGCCGCTGCTGGCGGCCGCGGTCCTCTACATGGTGATCGTGGGGAGGCGGCTACTGCCCCGCCGGCGGGCGGGTGCCCCGCCGGTTCTGCTCGACCACGAGCTCGGCGAGCTCGCCGACACCTACTCGCTGCGGGGCGAGCTGGTGCGAATGCGAGTGCGCGTTGGCTCGCCTCTCGTTGGATCGACGCTCCGGGAGAGCGATTTCGGCCGGCGCTACGGGGCATCCGTTCTCCAGATCGAGCCCGCCGCCCCCGAGGGCGGACTGCGGCGCCGGCTCCCGGACGCCGTGAGGGATCGCCTCCCCTCGGATGCGGACGCGTTGCCGGATCCGGACCAGCGCCTCGCCGTCGACGACGTCCTGGTCGTCGGTGGACCGCCCGAAGTGGTGGAGCGCCTCGTCATCGAGTGCAAGCTCGGGCTCTTGCCGGTTGCCGACGAAGGCGAGGAGCTGGCAGAGCTGCTCTCCCAGGAGATCGGCATCGCCGAGGTGCTCCTCACGCCTCGCTCGTCGTACGTGGGGAAGGCGGTGGCCGAGGGAGCGATCGGGCGGCAGTACAACGTCCTGGTCGTCGGGATCCGCCGGGGAGCACAGCCCGTCGCCGCCACCGAAGCGCTCGAGTTCGGGGACTCGCTCCTGGTGCGAGGCACGTGGGAAGCGATCGGCCGCATGGCGGAAGAGCCGCGCAACTTCGTCGTCGTGGGCCGCCCCGAGGCCCTTGCCCGCCAGGTGACCGAGATGAACGCGCGGTCGGTGACCGCCGTGGCGTCGCTGGCCGGCATGGTCCTCCTCATGGTGACCGGCGTGGTGCCGACGGTCGTCGCGGCGCTGCTCGCGGCCGGGGTGATGCTCGCCGCGGGCTGCCTCACGACCACGCAGGCCTACCGGGCAGTCTCGTGGTCGACGGTGGTGCTCATCGCGGCCATGATCCCGATGGCCGTCGCCCTCGACGCCACGGGGGGAGCCGAGGAGATCGCCGATGCGATGGTGGCGTCGCTCGGCAGCTTCGGTCCTACCGCGCTGCTTGCGGGCGTCATCTTCGTCGCGATGGCTTTCAGCCAGGTGGTCAGCAACACGGCGGCGGCGGTGCTGATGTCGCCGATCGTGCTCACCGCCGCCGAGGGCCTCGGCGTCGATCCGCATCCGCTGATGATGGGCCTCGCCGCCGCCGCGTCGGCGTCGTTCCTGACGCCGATCGCCACCCCGACGAATCTCATCGTCATGGTGCCCGGCGACTACCGCTTCAACGACTACGCCCGCGTCGGCGCACCCCTCGCCTTGCTGTCGCTGGTGATCGCCGTCATCGTCATCCCGGTGTTGTGGTCGTTCTGAGCGCCGCCGGCGATCGTCCCGCCCCGTTCCGTCAGGTGCCTGCGACGTGCGGCGGGGTAGCGTTGGGGGAAACGCGATAGTGAGGCAGCGTGGACGGCGAATGGCGGTTCCTCGCCGAGTTTCCTGAGATCCCGGGATTGGTGCTCAGGCCCTTCTGCGGCGCGGCGGATCACCGCCCCATGGCGGAGCTGATCAATGCCGCGTGCGCGGCCGACGGCATCGACCGCTTCGAAACGGCGGACGACGTTGCCCGGATGTATGCCCACCTCGACAACTGCGATCCGGACCGCGATCTGGTGTTCGCCGAGATCGACGGCGCCGTGGCCGCGTACGGTCGCGTGACGTGGTGGGAGGAGATCGAAGGGCCGTACCGTTACCTGCCGTTCTGCTTCGTCCATCCCGACCGGCGCGGGCGCGGGCTCGGAACTGCGATGCTGGCCCACAACGAGGCCCGACTTCGACTCATTGCCCGGGATCATCCGGCAGATGTCGAACGCACCTTCGTCACGTACTGCACCGACTCGGAGACCAACGCCGTGGCGCTGTACGAGGCCGCCGGCTACGAGCCCGTCATGTACGAGGCCGAGATGGTCCGGGCCGATTTCGCCGCCA
>JBFFFX010000225.1:0-4930 GCA_041557775.1 Acidimicrobiia bacterium
TCCCCATCCTTCCGGAAGAGACCGAGAAGATCGACCGGATGCGCCGCACCATTGCGTCGAAGCGGGTCCAGCTCGACCGGCTCGAGAACGAGGCGCAGGAGCTGATCGCCGAGGTCGTCCGCCTCGAAGACGAGCTGCACGGCCGGGAGAAGGCGCTGGCGCTGCTCCTCGGCACCGTCGTCCATCGCATCGAGCACTCCCTGCGCGACGCCTGGTCACCGGTCCCGCTTCTCGGCTATCGCCTGTGGGCGATGCGGGGCGGGCGGCTCCACGGCGCCCGGACGCTGTGGACCGAACCGAGCTTCGTCGCCACCTGCGCCTCCCACGACGGCGAGGTTCCCCACGCCGACGGCCGCTGCGGCCGGCTCGGTTGCGGGATCTACGCCACGAAGGCGCTCCAGCCATTGATCAACCTGCACCTCGAAGCGGGCAGCCACAGCTACGTCGCCGCCCTGGTGGCGCTGAGCGGGAGGATCGTCGAGCACGAGAACGGCTACCGCGCCTCCCACGCCCGCGTCGCCGCCGCCTATGCGGTGTGGCCGGACCGGGTGCTGGCAACCGCCGACGAGGCACGGCTCCGTGCGCTTTTCGCCGCCTGCGACCGCATCCCTTCCGACTGGTGCGAACGGTGGCCCACGGGGCCGAGCCCACTCCCCAAGCTCATCGAGCACCTGACCACCCACGCCGAGAAGGAGATGACATGGATATAGGAACGCAGATCCGCATCATCACGACGGAGCCGCTCGACGTTCCCGCCGAGGCCCCGGCACCCGCGCCGGTCCCCGCACCGGTGGGCGCGGCCGGACGGGTGTCGTAGCCCAGCGGAGAGACGGCGCCGGCGGCGTGCTCAGGGACCGGAGTCCGGCCCCAGCTGATCGGCGACTTTCCACCCATCGGCGGACTCGACGAGGAACTCACTGACGTCCCGGCAGCGGTCGAGCGTGTCGCACATCGTCTCCCGCCCCATCATGACGTCGACGAGGGAGACCTCGACCCGGCCGACGAGAGAGAGACGGCGCTCGGCCTGCTGGCTGAGGGCGCCGAACGAATCCACCGCCGACACCTCGACCGGGAGGTCGGGCCCACCGACGCCGGCCAGCTCGGCCGACAGGATGATGAGGTCCGGAGGGTCGCCCAGCGGCGGCAGCCCCCAGTTGAAGTAGAGCGGGATCCGGAACTCGCCCTCCGGCTCGACGAACTCGTCCTCCATGGCGTTCATCTGATCCTCGAGCTTCAACAGCACGCGGGGCTCGACGTCGAACGCCAAGTTCAAGTCGACCGGGCCGCTGCACGCCGACTCCGGGTGCAGGTCGACCTCGAAGGATTGGCGCAGCGAGAACGTCTCGATGAAATGCCGCTCGTCGTGCACGTGGAACCCGTGCTCGATGGCGTGATCCTTCAGGTAGGTGATGAAGCCTGCGATGTCGATCGCCACGAATCCGCTCCTCGCGTCTGGTGACCACGTTAGAAGAACCCGAACCCGTCCGTTACCGGCGAGCTCAATCGTCGTCGAGCAGCGCCACGAACAGCCCACCCCAGACCTTCGGCTCGAACCAGGTCGACTTGGGCGGCATCACCCTCCCCCCGTCGGCGATGCGCATCACGTCGCCGATCGGTGTCGGGTACATCAGGAAGCAAGCAGCGCACCCATGGTCGGCGGGGTCCACACGGCGGCCCCCGGCGACGTAGTGCAGCCGAGGGTCCGTGCGCGGCTGGGTGATGCCGAGCGCAGGACCGAGGACGGCGTTCTGGAGCCGCACAACGTCGAGACCACCGAAGACGTCGCCGTCGCCGGCCGGTGGCAGCAAGAAGCGGAACCGGCGCTCGCCGGCCACGAGGCCCACCTCCCCGTGCCGCTGTGGCCGCGGGTCACCGTCGACCGGTTGCAGATCGACGACGGCGCCGATGCGGGCGATCAACTCCACCCTGGGGACGTCGTGCACCGCGACGCAGCGGTTGAACTCGAGCAGCCGCAGCTCCGACTCCGGGTACAGCGCCGCCAGCAGGTAGTGGTAATCCTCGGTTCCCTCGTGCTCGGGGTCGGAGAGGGCCCGCTCCTCGGCGTACCGCAGCCCGGCAGCGCACCGGTGATGGCCGTCCGTGATGTAGAGGGCGTGCAACCGATCCAAGCGCACCTGGATGGAATCGACCGTCGCCGCATCGGCGACCACCCAGACCGAGTGGCCCATCCCGCCGGCGGTGAAGTCGGCATACGGCGCACGGGTCTCGCAGACCGTGGCGATGATCGCCGCCAGCTCATCGTCGTCGGCGTGGGTCAGCGCCACCGGGTCGCTGTGTGCCCCGACGCGGCGCAGGTGGGCGACCAGCAGCTCCTCCGTCGACTCGCGGGTGAGCTCGTGGCGCTTGATGCGACCGTCGGCATACCCGGCGACATGGACTTCGGCGATCAGACCGGTCGCGGTACGGCCGGCGTCCTCGATCCGGTACACGTAGTAGGCCCGCGCGGCGGGGCGGACCAGCAGGCGGTCCCGCATCATCTCCTCGAGGCGGCGGCGTCCCGACGTCTCGTGCAGTGCGGGATCGGGACCGCCCGCCTCACTGTCGATCTCGGTCCGTATGACATGGAGGAAGCTGTGCGGGTTGCCCTGGGAGAGCGCAAACCACTCCCGGGTCGTGAGCTGCCCGAGGGGAGGGCTCGCCACCGCGGCCGCCACGTCGCTGGCGGGGAGCCACGCACCGAAGGGACGGACGAGGCTCACCCGCCGGCCACCGAGACGCCGATCACGTCGTCGTCGGCGGCGATGCTGGCAGCCACCGCGTCGTCCAGGTCCCCGGTCACGTGGATGGTGGCGATCGCCGCGGCTCCCCCGGCGAAGATCTGGTTGGCCATCTGCTCCACGTTGAGGTGGGCACGGCCGAGGATGCCGAGCACACGCGCCAGCACGCCGATGCGGTTGTGGTGGCGGACGGCGATGGTCGTGGTGCCGCTCTCGCCCTCGGCGAGGTTCACGCAGTTGCGAACGACGCCGAGCTCGAAGCCGCGGACGATCTCGACCACCTCGGCGGCGATCGCCTCCTGCGCCTGCTCGGTCGACGCCCCGATGTGATGCGTGCCGTACACGTGGGGATGCTGCGCCAGCCGTGAGTCGAACGTCGCCGTGCCCTCCCCCGGCTCGTCGCGAAACACGTCGAGACCGGCTCGTATCCCCTTGGCATCGAGCGCGGCGAGCAGAGCCTCCTCGTCGACGACATCGCCCCGCGAGGTGTTGATGAGGAAGGCACCGTCCTTCATCTGGGTGAGGAACGCCGTGTCCACCATGCCTTCCGTTTCCGGGCTCGCCGGTACGTGCACGGTCACGGCATCGGCGGTGGACAGCATCGTGGCCCGGTCGGCGAAGACACAGCCCAGGTCACGCAGCTTGGCGACGGTCGCCGCGGCACGATGCGGCTTCTCCTCGACGACCACCTCCATCTCGAGGGCGCGGGCTCGTGCCGCCACCTCCAGGCCGATCGCTCCGGTCCCGATGACGGCGAGCCGCCGCCTGGCCAGGCCCTGCGCCTTGGCATAGTCGGACTTGCGCCAGCGCCCCGCTCTCAGATCGGCCACCGCATCGGGTATCCGCCGGTCGAGGGCTGCGAGCAGACCGATCGTCAGCTCGGCGACCGCGACCGCGTTCTTCCCCGGCGTGTTGGCGACGTACACGCCGCGGTCGGCAGTGGCGCGCCAGTCGATCGTGTTGACCCCCGCACCGGCGCGGACGATGAGTGCAAGACGATCGGCGGCATCCAGCGCCGTCTCCGTGACCCTCGTCGACCGCACGACGAGCACGTCCACGCCACCGAGAAGGGCAGGCAGCTCCTCCGCCAACGTCGCCGGCGCCACCACACAGGTATGACCGCGCGCCTCGAGCGCGGCCACGTGCGAAGGGGGGAACTTGTCGGCGAAGAGGATCTTCAACGGCGTCTCCTGTGACCGGGGCATTCAAACAGGTGACCTCGGCATTGCGGAATGGTGCGAGCTCGGCCGGTGTTGCCCAGAGGGCAAGGACCTCGAGACATGGAGCAACAGCATGGGTGCGAGCCGCGGCCGGGTGCGCGTTGAGGACGGCCTTAAGCGAATCCGGGTGTTCTCCGGAGGCGAGCTGATCGCCGACACCAAGCGGCCGAAGCTGGTGTGGGAGAAGCCGTGGTTCCCGACCTACTACTTCCCGCCGGACGACGTGCGGACCGAGCTCCTGGTCGCAACCGGAGAGTCGAAGCGGTCGCCGAGCCGAGGGAATGCCGACATCCACGACGTCAAGACCGCCCGGGGCACGGCGGCCGGCGGCGCGCTGCACTACGCCGAGTCCCCCATCGAAGGCCTGTCCGGCCATTATGCGTTCAACTGGGACGCGATGGATGCCTGGTTCGAGGAAGACGAGCAGGTCTTCGTCCACGCCCGCGATCCCTACTCGCGCGTGGACATCCTCCAGAGCTCCCGACACATTCAGGTCGTGATCGACGGCGTCACCGTCGCCGACTCGGTTCGACCCCGCATCCTCTTCGAGACCGGCTTGCCGGCGCGCTACTACCTGCCCAAGACGGATGTCCGGCTCGATCTCCTCGTCGCCACCGATCTGCACACCGAGTGCCCGTACAAGGGCAAGGCGAGCTACTACTCGGTCGACACCGGTGTGAACGTGCACGAGAACGTGGTCTGGTGGTACCCGGCGCCGGTGGTGGAGAGCGCGGCCATCGCCGGCATGGTCAGCTTCTTCAACGAGAAGGTCGACATCTACGTCGACGGCGAACTCGAAGAGAAGCCGAAGACCGTCTTCGGCTGACCCCCCCCCCCCCCCCCAGAGACGCCTCGTCCCTGCTGCACCGAAGTTGTTCACAGATCGTTTCGAAATCTGCCGGAAGCAGGCTGGTTGGGAACCAGGACAGACGCTCCCAACTGAAACGAGCAGCTCGTGAACAACGACAAGAA
>JBFFFX010000226.1:0-4911 GCA_041557775.1 Acidimicrobiia bacterium
GGGGGCGGACGCGGGACGGGCGGATCTACGACTTCGACATCTGCGCAACCACGCTGTGCCAGGTCTACGCGGGGACGAGCGTCGTGAACGGCCGCGACGGAGATCGCTGGCTCGATGCCGTGTCCAGCACGCAGGACGAGATACTGCTCTGGGAGGGGGCTCCGGCCCAGGCGCTGTACTCGTCGAGCGCCGGCAGGCGCACCCGGTCGGTCGAAGACATCTGGGGCAGCACGCCCAAGCCGTATCTCGTTGCCGTCGACTCGCCCGAGGCGGGCGTGACGCCGTACGCGCGGTGGGAGATCACGCTGGACGTCGAGGTGCTTCGCAGGATCTTCGCCGCCGGTGGCATCACGATCGGTTCCCAGGTTCGCTCGATGGCGGTCGATCGTCCACCCGACGGTGGGGGAGTGACGATGCTGGTCATCGACAGCAACACCGGCGTCGTCAAGATCCCGGCGACGACGGTACGGAGCCGCATCAATCGCTACGGACCGCTCTTGTATCCCGAGCTTCTCCCGGCGACGCGGCCGGATGGCCGGCGGTGGCCCCAGCCCTTCCTGTCGTACAATTTCGACGTCGTGTTCCGCCCCGTGGGGCGATCGACTCCACCGCCCTTCCTCCACGTCGACGACCTGCCGTCGCCGGGCCACGTCACGTTCGTCGGCGAGGGTTGGGGCCACGGGGTCGGGATGAGCCAGTGGGGTGCCAAGGCCATGGCGGATCTCGGCTTCACGTACGACCAGATCCTGGCCCACTACTACGGCGGGCTCTTGCCGATCGGCGGCGGCGCGTCCATTCCCGAGACCGTTCGTGTCGGTCTCGCCTGGGAGCGCGACGAGGTGCGCGTCACCGCCTCCGGGCCGTTCGAGCTGCGCATGAACGGCGTACCGGTGGTCGAGGCCACAGGAGGCGTCTGGAGCTTCCACTTCGGCCCGGGAGGGATCGCCGTGGTCCCGCCGGGCCTCGACGCCGCCCTCACGTCACTGCTTGGTGCTCGCCGGTGGCCGAGGTGACGGAACTGATTTCCCCTACACTCGTAGTGGGAATACCCTGACGATCCGAGCGTTCAGCGAGACGTGACGCAGATGACCGATCCAACCGTGCAGAGCTCAATCATCGAGGTGGCCTCGCCGACGGACCCCGCAGATGCGGTGGCGCCGAACGGCGAGAGCGCCATCGACGAAGTGCTCCTCGAGGAGACGCTCGAGTACATTCGCCCCGCGCTCCAGGCCGATGGTGGCGACCTCGTGCTCCTCGGCACGAACGGCGGCAAAGTCACGCTGCAGCTCGTGGGTGCCTGCGGAGGCTGCCCGATGTCCACCATGACCCTGACGGCAGGGATCGAGCGCATCCTGCGCGACCGCGTCCCCGGCGTCGAGGAAGTCGTCGCCGTCTGAGGCTCGCCGCGAGCGGTGATCCGGCGCAGCGTGCCTGCCCGGTAACCTCACCTTCCGATGGCGCGCATCACCGATCCCGACATCCTCATCACCCGCGCTCGCCAGGGCGACCGGCGCTCGCTGGCGCGGCTGATCACGCTCGTGGAGGACGGCGGCACCGGGGGCGAGCGGGTGCTGGAGCTGCTGTTCCCGGCAACGGGCCGGGCTTGGACGACCGGATTGACCGGTGCTCCCGGGGCCGGCAAATCGACGCTGACGGATCGTCTCATCACTGCCGTGCGCGAGACCGGGAGCCGGGTAGCCGTCCTGGCGGTCGATCCGTCGAGCCCCTTCTCGGGTGGCGCAATCCTCGGCGATCGGGTCCGGATGCAAGGGCATGTCGACGACGACGGCGTCTACATCCGCTCCATGGCCAGCCGCGGCCACCTCGGCGGAATCTCCGAGGCCACCCCGCGGGGCCTCGTGGTGCTCGACGGAATCGGCTTCCCGGAGATCCTCGTGGAGACGGTGGGCGTCGGCCAGGCCGAGGTCGACATCGCCGGCAAGGCAGACACGACCCTCGTGGTGGTCAATCCTCGGTGGGGCGACAGCGTGCAGGCGGCAAAGGCCGGGCTGCTCGAGATCGGCGACGTATTCGTGGTCAACAAGGCCGACCGGCCCGGGGTGGACGAGACGATCAGAGACCTGCGCCAGATGCTCGAGCTGGGTGGCGATCGCGCGTGGTGGCCGCCCATCGTGCCGTCGATCGCCAGCACCGGGGAGGGCGTCGACGAGGTGTGGCGAGCCATCCAGGATCATCGCCGCCACCTGACCGAGACCGGGCACCTCGCCCGGGAGCGGCGGCGACGGCTCGTGACCGAAGTTCGCGAAGCGGTGGGCTACGCGGTGCGGCGTCGGGTCCGCGCCCGGCTGGACGATGACGCGTGGATTGCGCTCATCGACGACGTCGCCGAGCGCCGCCTCGACCCGTGGGCGGCGGCTCGCCGGATCACCGAGCTGATCGCCGGCGGGTAGGGTTCGGACCTCGCGACCCGCACATCGGGAGGACCAACTCGTGGAACTCGTCGACTACACCGTCGAGGGCGCCGTCGCCCGCATCACGCTCAACCGCCCGCCGGTGAACGCGCTCAATGCCGCCCTCATCGCCGACATCGATGCGGCGATCTCGCTGGCAGCCGACGACGCGATCCGCGCGGTGGTCATCACCGGAACCAAGCACTTCGCCGCCGGTGCGGACATCAAGCGCTTCGTCGACGCGTTCGACTCCGCCGGCGATGAGCCCATGGCATCGGGGCTCGGCGACGTCGTGCGGCGCCTCGAGCAGCTGGACAAGCCGACGATCGCCGCCGTGTCCGGCTACGCCCTGGGTGGTGGCCTGGAGCTGGCGATGGGAGCCGACTTTCGCTACCTCGCCGACGATGCCAAGGTCGGACAGCCCGAGATCCTGCTTGGGATCATCCCCGGTGCCGGCGGCACCCAGCGACTGCCGCGGCTCATCGGCTACCAGGCCGCAAAGCACCTCAACATGAGCGGTCGCCACGTCGGTGCCGCCGAAGCGCTCGAGCTGGGCATCGCCGACAAGGTGGTGCCGGCGGACGAGCTGGTCGCGGTGGCGATGGCAGATGCCGCCGAATGGGCGAAGGGGCCGACCAAGGGCTATGCCGCGGTGAAGCGAGCCATGGGTGAGGGCTACGGGCGGCCGATCGACGACGCCATGGACGCCGAGCGGGAGGCGTTCAACTGGGTGTTCAAGACGGATGATGCGAAGGCCGGAATCCTCGCATTCGTCAACAAGGAGCAGGCCGACTTCTCCGGGAGCTGACCCGGCGAGCGCTGCCTTCGCTCCGCGGAACCCGATCCGCGGCGGAGGCCGCGCCGGCCCTCAGAAGCGGGCGGCGAGCCGGCGGAGGTTGCGCCGCCAGATGGCCTTGAGCACCGGTGCTGCGAGGAACGCGGTCACCGGGCCGCCCAGATACCACGGGAAGGTGAGCCGCTCTGCCCAGGTGAACCTGGTCCCGCCTTCGCTCTCCTCGAGGGTGAACGCACCTTCCCCGGTCACGAGGCCCTGATGGCGGATCGCCATGCGGGTTGGCGCCGTCCATTCCGTGAACTCCATGACGTCGGTCGTCGTGAAAGGGCCGACCCTGGTGAGCACCTCCATCCGGGTGCCGGCGCCGCTGCGCTGCTCGCCGAGGAAGGTGATCGATTCGGCGTCGGCCATCCACTCGACGTGGCTCGCCACGTCGGCGATGTCGGACCACACCGTCGCGACCGGCGCCTGGATGAGATGCTCGATGCGTATGTTCGCCATGGTGGGAGCGTAGGGGGCCCCACTGCGGTAGGCGGCCGTCAGGGCTGTGTCTCAGCCGAGATCGCCGTCCTGTTCGCGGAGGAAACGCTCGATCTCGCCGGCCAGCTCCTCGCCGGAGACGCCTTCTTCCTGATCGACCAGGGTCTCCAGCTGCTCCACCAACGCCTTGATCTGTGGACGACCGTCGGAGATCGCGTTGAGCTGCTCCATCTGGTCGGCGGCATCGGTCACGAGGTCGCCCACCGGGAACTCGATGCCCAGGTGAACCCCGACTCGCTCGATCAGGGCGAGGGCGGCCGCGTAGTGGGCGGTGCCGATGTAGTGGGGCACCCGCGCCCAGAACCCGACCGTTGGCACGCCCGTTGCGGCGACGGCGTGGGCCACGGCGCTGACCGCCGCGCCGGGAACCTCCAGCCGGCCTTCGGGATGGGCGGCATCAGGGTCGACGCGGCTGCGGTCCGATGCCGTCACGATCGTGGTCACCGGGCGAGTGTGCGGCGCCGCCCACGGGATGCCTCCCAGAGAGATGTGCTCGACGACGTCCAGCCGGCGGGCGATGTCCGCGATCTCTGCGCCGAGCCGCTGCCATCGCCAGTTGGGCTCCGTCCCGTGGAGCACGAGGACATCGCGCCCTGCGTGGCTCACGTGGGCGAGTGTCATCTGCGGCCACTCGATCTGCTCCATGACGCCCTCGACGAAGGTCACCGTCGGCCGGCTCGCCCGGTAGTCGTAGAGCTGGTCCGGGTCGAACCGAGCAATGGGAGCGCCTCCCGCTGCGATCACGCTCGCAGCGAGCGTGCCTGCGTCGCCCGCGTTGACCCAGCCGTCGAAGGCGACGATCAGAACCGGCGCCGCGAGGATGCCCGGCTCGGTCCAGTCGTACATCGGCATGCCGCCAGCGTAGGGAATCGCCGGCTCGGGCAGAAGTCGGCCATGCGACACTGGATCCCATGATCGATCGTGTGTTGAAGCGCAGCCTGGGCCAGATGACGTACGGCGTGAACGTCGTGGCGTGCCGGCGGGCGGAGATCGTGCGCGCCTACACGAGTACGTGGACGTACCAGGTGTCCTTCGCAGAACCGCTCATCGCGACGTCGGCCTCACCGAAGCACGACACCGACCCGCTGATCGAGTCGGAAGGTTGGTTCACCGTCTCGTTGCTCGCCGGCGACCAGATCGAACCAGCGCAGTACTTCTCCTACC
>JBFFFX010000227.1:0-4911 GCA_041557775.1 Acidimicrobiia bacterium
ACGGTCGGGGCATCGACGAAGACCGGCTGGAAGCGCCGCTCCAGCGCCGCGTCCTTCTCGATGTGCTTGCGGAACTCGTCGAGGGTGGTCGCCCCGATCATCCGCAGCTCGCCCCTGGCGAGCATCGGCTTGAGCATGTTGGAGGCGTCCATCGCCCCTTCGGCGGCGCCGGCACCGACGATGGTGTGCATCTCGTCGATGAAGGTGATGATGCCGCCGTCTGAGGCCTTGATCTCGTCGAGCACCGCCTTGAGGCGTTCCTCGAACTCGCCGCGGTACTTCGCCCCGGCGACCATCGCACCGAGGTCGAGGGCGACGATGCGCTTGTTCTTGAGCCCTTCGGGAACGTCGCCGTCGACGACGCGTTGGGCCAGGCCCTCGGCGATGGCGGTCTTGCCGACGCCGGGTTCTCCGATGAGCACCGGGTTGTTCTTGGTGCGCCGAGACAGCACCTGGATGACGCGCCGGATCTCGTCGTCGCGGCCGATGACCGGATCGAGCTTGCCCTGGCCGGCGAGGAGCACGAGGTCGCGGCCGTACTTCTCGAGCGGAGCGAAGGTGTCCTCGGGGTTCTGTGAGGTCACCCGCTGGTTGCCGCGTACCTCGGCGAGCGCCGTGAGCACCGAGTCCTTGGTGACCCCATGGCTGCGCAGCAGGTCGCCGACCGCTCCGGTTGCGGTGGCGAGGGCGAGCACGATGTGCTCGATCGACACGAACTGGTCCTTCAGTGCGTCCCGCTCCGTCGATGCGGCTTCGAGGAGGGCGACCGCCTCGGCGTCGAAGCCGACGTCACCGGCATCGCCGTAGACGCTCGGAATCTGCTCGAGCGCTCGATCGGTGGGTCCTCTGAGGTCGGCCGGATTCACCTCCAGCTTGGCGAGCAGCGGGTAGAGCAGCGTGTCCTTTTGCCCGAGCAGGGCCTCGAGCAGGTGGTGGGGGGTGACGCGCTGATGGCTGCGCCGCTCCGCCGAGGACCGGGCCGCAAGGATGGCCTGTTGCGATTTCTGCGTGAAGGTGTTGATGTCCATGCTCTCGCTCGTTACCGAAGTGCCGGTATATGCAACGTCGATAGTAGCACGCCTATGCCAAGAAATCTGAGTCGTAATGTATCAGATTCGGAGAGAGGTGTGGCCTCGGCGCCTCGTCGCCGACGAACCGGCCGCACACCAGGATGAGGCGAATCTGCTCCGTATCACCCACCTGGCGCATCACATGGCCGCAGGCAGGAGTGCGGTCCTCGTCGCTACCCACGACGAGCGATTCCTGGCGGAGGTCGACGCCATGCTGCGCATGGACTGCGACCGGGTCCGCGCCGTCGGTGCGTAGCATCGCCCCATGCGTGGCTTCGTGGAACGAGGAGGCCTCTGGGTCGCCGTCCAGGTGGTGTTCTTCGCCGCGATCGCCTGGGGCCTCGGGATCACGACGACGCTGCCCGCGTGGCTCCGTGTCCTCGGTGTGCTGCTCGTTGCCGGCGGTGCGCTGACGTTCCTTCTCGGGGTCGGGATGCTGGGCGGCTCGCTCACGCCCTATCCCGAGCCCGTCCCCCACGGCCGGTTCGTCGATCGCGGCGTCTACCGGTACGTGCGCCATCCGATCTACGGCGGCATCGGAGTGGCGGCGGTCGGGGCCGGCCTGGCGCGCCCCTCCCTCGTGGTCGTGGCCCTCGGTGCGCTGCTGGTCGTCTTCTTCTGGTTCAAGGCGTCGGGTGAGGAGCGGCGGCTGCGGGCGGCGTATCCGGAGTACGCCGTCTACTGCGAGCACGTGCGGGCGCGCTTGATTCCATTCGTGCTCTAGGGATCTGTCGGCGGCGTCACGCCTCGGAGATCACGACGACGTGGATCTCCTTCGGCCCGTGGACGCCGAGGTTCAAGTGCATCTCGATGTCGCCGGTCCGGCTGGGTCCCGTGATGAAGATGAGGTTGGAGGTCTCGCCCGGTGCGTTCGGTTCGGTGGCGGCCCATGTCGAGAGCGAAGGGTGGAGGTCGCGCCGCATCAGCAGGGCGACGTGCAACGGTGGGATGAGCGACGCCATGCGGGGCCGGCCCGGTCCGGCGGTGAGCACGATCGAGCCCGACTCGGCAAAGCCGGCGTAGGCGCCCGTCACGCCCAAGTCGACGTCGAAGTAGGCGCGCTGGTGGTCGAGGCGGTCGGCACCGTCCTGCGGCACGAGCGGGCTCATCCGGTGCAGCCCGAAGGCGGTCAAGCCCTCGATCACGCCGCGCACCGGCAGGCGGTCGGCGCCCCACGACAAGAAGCGCTGAGCACCGGCGGCGGCCGCGATCGATTGGACGAGACCGGGGACGTCCTCCGCCGCGTCGACCTCGTGGACGATGCCGTCGACCGCCTCCAGCGCGGTGCGGAACTGCGCCGCGAGATCTCCGGAATCCGCGCGAGGAGTGGGTGGGTCGCTGCTCGCCGCCGGCACCGTGGCCGCCGCAACCGAGGTGCGGACCCGGGACAGGAACGCGTCACGTTCCACGATTGCGCCTCCACCACTCGTGGAAGGACTCCCGCGCCGGGGGCGGAAGATCCCGGTGGGCCGTCCACGCCTTGCCCCGGCCGGGGACGGAGCGGATCCACCCGTCGTGCTTCCTGGTGAACCGGCCCAGGAGGCCGCCGGTCTTGAGCAGCCGCCGGAACATCGCGGGCCGGGTGGCCGCGGCGGTGTAGGCGCGCAGCAGGCGGCGCATGCCGCGATCGCCGTACCCCTCCTCCTCGCCGGCGGCGCGCAACTCGAGCAGCATGCGGGGAATCTCGATGCGCACCGGGCACACGTCCTGGCACGCACCGCACAAGCTGGACGCGTGCGCGAGATCGTGCCAGTCGGCCATGCCGCGGAGCGCAGGAGTGAGCACCGCGCCGATCGGACCCGGGTACACATCGCCGTACGAGTGCCCGCCTGCCTCCCGGTATACCGGGCACACGTTGATGCACGCGCCGCAGCGGATGCAGGCGAGGATCTCCGACTGGCGGCTGCCGAGCACCCGGCTGCGCCCGTTGTCGAGGATGATGACGTGGAGCTCCTCGGGTCCGTCGGGATCACCGGGTCGCCGCGGTCCGGTCACGATGTTGGTGTACACGCTGAGCCGCTGGCCGGTTCCGCTGCGGGCGAGCACCTCGAGCATCGTCGCCAGGTCGCCGAACGTCGGCACGATCCGCTCCATCCCCATGACGGCGACGTGGACCCGCGGCGCCGTCGTCGTCAGCCGGCCGTTGCCCTCGTTGGTGACCAGGCAGATCGATCCCGACTCCGCCACCCCGAAGTTGACCCCGCTGATCCCCATGTCGGCTTCGAGGAAGATCGAGCGAAGGTGGGCGCGGGCGATCGCGTTGAGCTGGGTGGGGTCGTCGGTGTAGGCGACGCCGAGCTCGTCGCGGAACAGCTCGCCGATCTGGTACCGGGTCTTGTGCAGCACCGGGGCGATGATGTGCGAGGGGCGGTCGCCGGAGAGCTGGACGATGAACTCGCCCAGGTCGGTTTCGACCACGGTCATCCCGGCAGCCTCGAGGGCGTGGTTCAGCTCGATTTCCTCGGTCACCATGGACTTGGACTTCACGATGCGTTCGACACCCGCCGCTGTTGCGATCTCGACGGCGATCCGGTTCGCCTCGTCGCCGTCGGCCGCCCAGTGGACGGTGCCGCCCAAGCTCGCCACTTGGTCGGCGAAGCGGGCGAGGTGTTCGTCGAGGCTGGCGAGGGTGCGCAGCCGGATGTCCCGGGCACGGTCGCGCATCGCTTCGCCGCCGGCGTACTCGGAGAACGCCGTCCGGCGCAGCTCGGCCATGCGGCGGGCGGCGACCCCGACCGCCGACACCTTGTCCGTTCCCACCGTTCTCGCGGCCCGGTCGATGAAGCGGATCGGTGTTTCGGTCACGCCGGCTCCTCGGCGAGGATCTCGGCGACGTGCCGGATCTCGATGGGCGAGCCGCGCCTGCGCAGCCCTCCGCCGATGTGCATCAGGCAGCTGACGTCGCCGCCGACGACGGTTGCGGCGCCGCTGGCCTCGATGTCGTCGAGCTTCGTGTCGAGGATCGCCGCCGAGACGTCGGGCAGCTTGATCGAGAAGAGCCCGCCGAACCCGCAGCACTCGTCGGCGCCCTCGAGCGCCACCCGCTCGGCCCCGGCCACGCCGTCCAACAGCCGATCCGGCTGATGAGTGAGCCCGAGTCCGCGCAGGCCGTGACATGAGGCGTGGTAGGCCACGGTCCCCTCGAAGGCCGAGCCGAGATCGGTGACGCCGGCCTCGTCGACGAGGTACGAAGTCAGCTCGTGGACCCGCCCGGCGATCCGGGCCGCGCGCGCCGCGTACTCGGGGTCGTCCTCCACCAATTCGGGGGCGTGGTGGAGCAGCATCTCGGTACAGGAGCCCGAGGGCACCACGATCGGTCCGTCGGTGGCGTCGAGGACGTCCAGCGTGTGGCGAACCATACGACCCGCCTCGGCACGATGCCCGGCGTTGAACGCCGGCTGCCCACAGCAGGTCTGGTTGCGGGGGAAGGCGACGTCGGCGCCACTGCGCTCGAGTACGGCGACGGTGGCGACACCCACCTGCGGGAAGAAGGCATCGACCAGACACGTGACGAAGAGCTGGACGGTGGGGCGTTCCATCACTGGGCAGCCTAGAGGCAGGCACGATCGACGGAGGGTTGCGGTCGCCTCCTGCGGACGACCGAGTGGGCGCGTAGAGCCGCGATCATGACCTGCTGATGCTGCGTTGTCCACCACCATGACGGCTCTCCTCGCGCTCGGTTCCGCGCTGGCCTTCGGCGCCGGGGACTTCCTCGGCGGCCTCGCCTCGCGCACGGTGCCGGCGCTCCGCGTGACCGCGGCCGCCCAGGTGGCCAGCGTGGTGGCGCTCGTCCCCATGGTGTTCCTGGTCGCGGCTCCCGAAGTGACCGGTGCCGACATCG
>JBFFFX010000228.1:0-4901 GCA_041557775.1 Acidimicrobiia bacterium
CCAACAACCCTCCGGCGAGACCGCCGATCCCCTGGGAGAGCCCCCAGAAGCTCATCGCCAACCCGCGCCGCCGCGGCGACACGAAGTCGCTCACCACGGAGAAGCCGACGGAGGCGATCGAGCCGAGACCGACGGCGAGGATCAGGTGAAACGCATAGAGCTGCCAGAAGGACGACGCCTGGGAGGAGAGACCGGCGCCGGCGGCCCAGATCAGCGTGCCGAAGAACAGCAGCCGCTTGCGGTTGCCGCGGTCGCCCCAGTAGCCCCATCCGGCGGCGGTCAGCGCCGTCACCAGGATCACCGTGGCGGTGAGCGCGCCGATCGCCGCCTCGCTCGTGTCGAGCGCCTCGGTCACGGGGAGGACCATCGCCGGGATGATCGCCGCCGCCGCGTTGTCCAGGGAGGCCAGCGTGATGAACACCACGATCGTCATCACGACATGAGCGCGCCCGCCCCACCAGCGGGGGCGGCGTGATCGTTCGGCAGGCATCCGCTGCATTCTGCCCGCACCGCCCGGTCCGGGCGACCGGGGTGCGGCCTACCCCTCCGGCTGCGCGGGTGAGACGTGATCGCAGTGCGGCGGGGACGTGCCCGACGAGCGACGGGCGGATTGCGTGTCGACGGCGACCGGGTCTGGGGATGCGCGCCGCTCGTCGGCGGCTCAATCGTCGACGCGCACCGGACCGCCGATGTCGACGGCGCGGGCGACCAGCCGTGCCCGTCCGGGTATCGACAGCGTGTGCGGTCCTTCGCCGGGCCTGTCGAGGTCGAACACCAGCGCCCGCAGGTAGTTGCCGAGGTCCCAGCGGTGATCTTCCCACCGGTTGGCCACGAGGTGAGTGCCCTCGACCCACAGCTCTCCAATGGCCTCGTAGGGAGGTCCCGGCGCGTCCTCCGGGAGGTCGAAACGGCCGACCTCGGCACCGGTCGCCGTCTCCCGAACGACGATCACCGCACCGCCCCACGGCAAATCCTCTCGAGGCTCGATGTAGGCGGCGCGGGCGCCGTCGTCGGAGAGCGTGCACGAGTGGGGGCAGCCCCAGTTCTCCTCCTCGAAGCAGCCGGACGGCGTCGGTACCCCGGGCCGAGTCATCGTGCGTCCCTCGTCGTCGAGAAGGATGCAGCCGCCGCCGGTCATCTGCCACTCGGTAGCAGTGACGAGTCCACCGCCTGCGGAGGCGTCGTACACGTTCCACTCCCAGCCTCGCACCCGGTAGAGGTCGCTGATCTGGTGCGTGTCGACGTCGAAAGCACGCAACCGGTCGGACATCGTCGGTGGATGCTCGAACGGTGTGTACCCCTCATGGCGGGTGTAGATCACAACGAAGCCGTCGGCCGTCCACATCGCATCGTGCAGCGTCAGCTCGTGATCGGTGCTGGGGTCGGGGACGAGGAGTTCCTGCGGCGTCGAGCTGCCTCGAGGAATCCACCAGACGATGGTGGACCACGCCTCCTCGCCGTTCCAATTGCGACCAGAGTGAGTTTGGAACAGCAACCCGCCGCGAGCGTCGTCAACGGCGGAAACGACCGCTCCCTGGACGAGCGTGGTCTGTCTCCCGCCGGCATCGATCTGGTAGACACCTTCCTCGTCGACGACGAGAACGGTTCCGTCGACGCGGGGCGGTGGCTCGTACGTGACCGATGCGGTGGCAGTCGTGGTGTTCCCCTCGGGATCTGTGGCGACAAAGGTGGCCACGTTGCCGCCGGGGTCGAGCATCAACTCGATCGACCAGTTGCCGTCCGCATCGACGTCGGCCGCGTAGCCGCCGGCGGCGGTGACGGAGCAGCCCGGGTCCGTGAAGCCGGCAAACCGGAAAGTGGGAACCGCGACGGTCGTGCCCGGTTGGGGTGCGGTGACCACCAGCACGGGCGGCTCCGAGTCCGAGATCGCCGCCATCGTGGTCGTTGTGATCGTTGGGGGGGCGGTGGTCACGAAGGGCAGGAACGACGCGTCGGATGTTGTCGTCACCGAAGGAGCCGTCGTCCCTGCGGACGTGGTCGTTGCTCCGAGCGCGGACGTGGTCGCGGATGAGGAGGCGACGTCGGCATCGCCGCACGCCGCGGCCGCCAGGAACAGCACGAGACTCGCCACAAACACTGCGTGACGGCCCATGAGCAACCTCCCCCCCATCGTCCGACCCCATGCACCGGCCTGGCAGGGTCTCGGGCCCCTTTCTCGTCCCGCGATGACCCTTTGCTCAGGGCCGGCGCGGCCGCCCGGTGACGGTCCCGAGGGATTGACGCTCGCGACGTCGAACGGCACGTGTCGGCGGGCGGGTGACTACGCTCGCCGCGGCGACGAAGGTGAGGTGGAACGTGCGCATCCCAGCGTGGGAGCCGGATGCGGCCACGGTGGCCGCGGCCAACGTGACCGCCCTGGCGGCGGCGCGCGGTTTCGACGACTACGAGTCGCTGTGGCGCTGGTCGGTTGACGATCGCGCCGGCTTCTGGAGCGCCGTTGCCGAGCGGCTCGGCATCGTCTTCCGCGAACCGCCCCAGGCCACGCTCGATGTGAGCGGCGGTGTCGAGACGGCACGCTGGTTCCCCGGTTCCCGGCTCAACATCGTCGAGTCTTGCTTCACGGGCCCCGGCGACGACGTCGCGGTCGTCCATCGCCGCAACGGGGCCATCAACGAGGTCACGTTCGACGAGCTGCGGGCCGCGGTCGACCGGGTCGCCAACGGCTTGGAGGCGGCGGGGTTTGCCCAGGGCGATCGGATCGCCATCGCCATGCCGATGAACGTGGAGTCGGTCTACGCCTATCTCGGCATCGTTGCGTTCGGCGGTGTCGTCGTGTCGATCGCCGACAGCTTCGCTCCGGAGGAGATCGCCACCCGGCTCGCGATCACCGATGCCGTAGGCGTCGTCACCCAGGACCGCATCCTTCGGGCCGGTCGCGAGCTCCCGATGTACGAGAAGGTGGTTGCGGCGCGGCCGGCGCGGCGGATCGTCATCGACACCGGGAGCGAGATGGAGCTCGAGCCCGGAGACGTGTGGTGGGACGACTTCCTCGGCGACGAAGCGCCGTTCACCGCCGTCGCCGTCGAGCCCGACACCATCACCAACATCCTGTTCTCGTCGGGCACCACCGGCGATCCAAAGGCCATTCCCTGGACGCAGCTCACACCGCTCAAGGCCGCCATGGACGGCCATTTCCACCACGACATCCATCCCAGAGAGGTGATCGCCTGGCCGACGAACCTGGGCTGGATGATGGGGCCGTGGCTGATCTACGCCTCCCTCATCAACGGAGCCGCCCTTGCCTTGCACGACGACGCGCCGACCGGCCGCGAGTTCGGCGAGTTCGTCGCCCAGGCGCGGGTCTCGATGCTGGGCGTGGTTCCGAGCCTCGTCGCCGCGTGGCGGGCGAGCGGATGCATGGAGGGTCTCGACTGGAGCGCGGTGCGCCGGTACGGGTCGACCGGGGAGGCGTCGAACGCCGACGACATGCGGTACCTGATGAACCTCAACGGCACGGCCCCGGTGCTCGAGTACTGCGGCGGCACCGAGATCGGCGGCGGGTACATCACCAGCACGATGGTGCATCCCGCCGTGCCGGCCACCTTCTCGACACCGGTGCTCGGGCTGGACATCCGGATCCTCGACGAGGATGGTGCGCCGACCGACAACGGTGAGCTGTGGATCGTGCCCCCCTCGATCGGCCTGTCGACGACGCTGCTGAACCGGGACCACCACGAGGTCTACCACGCCGGTGCCCCCGAGGCCGACGTTCCCTTGCGCCGCCACGGCGACCAGTTCGAGCGCATGGACGACGGGTACTACCGCGCCCACGGCAGGATGGACGACACGATGAACCTGGGCGGGATCAAGGTCGGCTCCGCCGAGCTGGAGCGGGCGATCTCAGACGTCGAAGGCGTCGCCGAGGTCGCTGCGGTGGCGGTGGAGCCGCCGGAGGGCGGGCCCAGCCGGCTGGTGGTGTTCGCCGTGCCTCAGCCGGGCTTTGCCCACGACGTCGCTGCGTGGGAGCTGGCGATGCAGGCCGCCATCCGCACCGAGTTGAACCCGCTCTTCAAGATCCACGATGTCGTGGTGGTCGAGACGCTGCCGCGCACCGCGAGCGCCAAGGTGATGCGGCGCCGCCTCCGCGATCAGTACCGGGCCTAGGACTCGCGAGGGATGTCGGTCGTCGTCGTCCAGCACGAGGCCATCGTGCCGCCCGGGCATCTGGCCGACGCCTTGCCGGAGGATCACACCATCGTGCGGCTCGATCGCGGCGAGTTCCTCCCGGACCCGTCCGCCGCCGGCGGGATCGTGGTGCTCGGGGGAACGATGGGGGCGTACGACGTCGCCGACTACCCGTTTCTCGCGGAGGAGAAGGCCTGGCTTCGGGCTGCCCATGCCGCCGGCACGCCGGTGCTCGGCATCTGCCTCGGCTGCCAACTGCTCGCCGATGCCCTCGGCGGACGCGCCTACCGGGCGGCGACCATGGAGGCACACTTCGCCCCGTGCGAGCTGACGGCCGCCGGCGCCGCCGATCCGGTTGTCCGCCACCTCGCCTCACCCGTGTTGAGCTTGCACTTCGACACGTGGGAGCCGCCCCCGGGGGCCGAGGTCCTGGCGATGAGTCCCGATCATCCGCAGGCGTTCCGGCTCGGCTCGGTGCTCGGCATCCAGCCCCATCCCGAGGCGACGCCCGAGATCGTGGCGGGGTGGCTGGCGGCGATCGGCCGCGACCGACTCGTCGCGGTCGGTGCCGATCCGGATCGCTTGCTCGATGCGCTCGAGGCCAACCGGACGGACAGCGCCGCAACGGCGGCCGCAATCTTCGATGCCTGGCTGGGCGAGCTCCGCTAGCCGTCGATCGGGCGCCCGAGCTCGTCGATCCAGTGCTCCGGCTCCACGCCGAGACCGTCGGCGATCCGATTGATGTAGTTGAAGTA
>JBFFFX010000229.1:0-4900 GCA_041557775.1 Acidimicrobiia bacterium
ACCTCGATGGCATGCCCTTTCGTCGGAGGCGGGCTCCCTTCGAGCACGATTCCCCTCGCCACGTCGATCTGTGTCTTGACGAGATCGAGACCCGTGGTCAGCTCGGTGACCGGATGCTCCACCTGGAGGCGGGTGTTGACCTCCATGAAGTAGAACTCGCCGGTCGTCTCGTCGAAGAGGAACTCCACGGTGCCGGCGTTCCGATAGCCCGCGGCCCGCCCGAGCCGCGCCGCCGCTTCCCTGATGAACGCATCCCGCTCCGCCGTCAAGACCGGCGACGGTGCCTCTTCGATGAGCTTCTGGTTCCTCCTCTGGACCGTGCAGTCACGCACCCCGACTGCCCACACCGTCCCGGAGTCGTCGCCCACGATCTGCACTTCGATGTGGCGGGCCCCGATGACCAAGCTCTCGAGGAACACCGTCCCGTTCCCGAACGCGCTCGCGGCTTCGGCGCGCGCCGCTTCGAAAGCTCCCGGCATGTCGTCGGCCGAGGCCACCCTCCGCATACCGCGGCCTCCGCCACCGGCGGTTGCCTTCACCATGATCGGGTACCCGAGGCGTTCTCCGTGTTCGAGGGCCTCGGCGACGGTCTCGACCGGTTCACCGCTCCATGCTGCGACGGGCACTTGCGCCGCTTCGGCGATCTGCTTGCTCGTGATCTTGTCGCCGAGACGGCGCATGACCTCGGGATCGGGTCCGACGAACACGATGCCCAGCCGCCGGCAGAGCTCGGCGAACGCGGCATCCTCGGCAACGAAGCCCCATCCCACCCAGGCGGCATCGGCTCGGGTCTCGTGAAGCGCGCGTTCGAGGATCCCGTGGTCGACGTAGGCGATGCGACGCGTCCCGTCCTCTGCGGTGACGTGCGCAGGACCGAGGGGGTAGGCCTCGTCCGCCTCTCGCACGAACATGGCCTTGCGGTCCGGCTCGGTGTAGAGCGCGATCGTCCACAGGGAGGTCCCGTGCTCGGCGTTGAACTCAGCGACGGCGTTGATGAGCCGCATTGCCGGCTCGCCGCGGTTCACGACCGCGATCCTGCTGAATTCCATGTTCTCTCAGTTGGTCTCGGCAATGGCTCGGCGCAAGGGAGCGACTGTCTCCTCCGGCAAGCGCGCCGGCAGCGGCACCGTGCGGTAGCCCTCCATTACCAAGAAGGTAGCGCCTGACTCGTCCGCCACGCGGACGTCGAAGCCCCCGGCAACCCGAGAGACCATCGCCATGACGCGGCCCGCGGCCCTCTCCGGGTCCCCCGAGAAGATGACGCGGTCCACGTGCATCGGCAGCGCCATCGTCCCGGTCGTGCCGATCTCCCAGATCCCGGCGGCTTGGAACGCCAGCTCTGCCAGTCTGGGATGTGTCGCCGTGACTCGTCCCTCCGGCACGTGATTCGGTGGTAGATCGCGGGCGAAGCGTCCCGCTGCACCGTCCGCCGTGCCCCAGGCTCCGTCGAGGACTCGGTACGCGGGTCCGTGGAAGAACACGCCGTAGATGTGCTCCGGCGTCGCCGCCGTATCGCGTGCCACAGCCACCGCGGTGGGCTCGAGGCTCGGCGCGGCTTCGGCGAGTCGCACGCGGCCGGTGAAGTGGACGGTGCGCTGCGGCGTCGCTTGGTTCGCCAGCATGCGCTCTCCGACGAGCGTGCAGGTCGCGACGACCTCGTCTTCGTGTTTCTCGAAGAGGGCATGGACGGAGAACGCTCGCGGTTCGTCCCGGTAGAACTTGAACGGGGCGAGGAACTCCACGTCCTCCACGGCCGCGATGGCTCGGTCGGGGAAGAGCACCTTCGCGGTCTCGGCGAAGGCTTCTATGCCCATGACCCCGGGGAGCACCGGCGTCCCGTCGATGCGATGATCGAAGAGGAAGGGCTGCTCTATGGGGTCGAGCACGGCCGTGACCGTGAGACCGTCGTGGATTCCGAACCCGGTGACGCCGTGGACCTCGACCGCGCCGGCACCAACGAGGTTGGCCACCGGTCCGCCCGGCGACACGTCGAGACCGCCGGTTGGGTGGAATTCGTCGAGCAGGACGCCGAGCTGCAAACCCACGACTTGCTCGCCGGTGACGGTGCGACCGGTCACCTCACGCCGAACGATCGGGATGGCGGAGCGGGCGGGCAGCATGTCGATTCCCACCGCCTTCATCGTCGTGGGGATCGAGCCACGCGTCGCCATTCCGATGTCGCCCCACGCCGTCCAGTCGAGCGCAACGCCGAGCGTGTCGGGTCGTGTCGTCTTCAGGCTGGACGTGAACTTGCAGAGCAGGTCGTTGGCTGCGCTGTAGTCGGTCTGTCCGTTGTTGCCGAACCGGCCGGCTACGGAGGAGAACACGACGGAGGCGCCGAGGGGAGCATCTCCGAGCGCCTTCAGCAGGTTGAACCAGCCGTCGGCCTTGACGTCGAAGACGAGGTCATACTCCCCGGCCGGCTTGTCGGGTAGCCGGTGGCTGATCTCGAGGCCGCCGGCGTGGAGCAGGAGGTCGATGCGCCCCGACGTCGCCAGCGCATGGTCGACGGCACCGGCGACGGCGGCCGCATCGAGCAAGTCGACGCTGTGGTAGTGCACCGTCCCGCCGGCCTCCTCGATCGCCCGGATTGCGGCGAGCGCTGCATGAGATCGCTCGAGGCGGGCCAGCTCCTTGTCCACCATCGCCGGTGTCGCCCGCTCACCGGACGCCTTGAGGCGCTCGAAGATGCGTCGCTTGAGCGGCTCCTTGTCGGTCGCGAACGCGGCGATGTCGGGATCGTCCTGGTTGGGCTCCGGGACGAGATCGAGCAGGTGGAAGGTGCCTCCCGACGCGCGAGCGAGATCCGCCGTGATCGCGGACACGATGCTGCCTGCGGCGCCCGTGACCACTACGACGGTCTCGGGGCCGAGCACGATGCCTCCTGGCTCCTCGGGCAGGCGTTCCTCGCGCAGGCCGACCGTCCAGCGCTCGCCGGCGTGGTATCCGATCTCGACGGCGCCGGGGTCTCGCCCGGTCTCTGCCAACAGCGTGTCGGCGACATCTGCTGTCTCGCGGGTCGCAGCGAAGTCGACCGCCTTGACGAGGGCCTCGGGCTTCTCACGCTTGTACGCCTTCGTGAAGCCGGTGACGGCGCCGCCGAGCGGAGCGGTCGCTCCGGCATCGTCGTAGCCGTGCCGTCCTCCGAGACGCGTCGCCGCGACGAGGAAGGTTCCCGCTCCACCGACGGACTCGTAGAGGTGGCGCATGGTGGCGTAGAGCAGCTTGACGCGGACGCGTAGCGCCTCGCGCCAGGCACCGAGATCCATGGCGGCGATGGGCTCCTCGACGTCGAGCGCCCGCAGCCAGTAGACGCCCTGGATCGGGCCGACGGCGGCGAAGCGGTCGATGCGCTGGGTCAACTCCTCATGGTTCGGGCCGCCGTCGATCGCCAGGACGGTGGCGCCGCGGCCCTCGAGGCGAGTGATCAGCGCCCGTCCAACACCGCCCTGGTCCAGCATCACGACGATGCGACTTCCGTCGTCGATCGTGACTCCGGTGGGTGCGCACAGCGCCAAGGCAGGCCGCAACACCGCCGTCGGGATGCGGCGGGGCACGGCTGCGGCGGCGTGATCGTCACCGTCGAGCAGTACCGGTCCGGGAGTGACGGCGGTGGCCGGGGCGGCCACTGCGTCCTTCCCGGCTGCGGGTGCCGCGGGTGTCTCCGCCACCGGTGCTGCAGCGGGGGGAGCGGCGAGGTCGGGGCGGCGTTCTGTGACGAAGCCGATGACGGCGTTGAGGGTGGGGTAGTCGCGTAGGGCGAGGGAGTCGTCGCGTTCGATTCCGTATTCGTCGCGGATCGCTGCGAAGGTTTCGGCTTGTTTGACGGTGTCGATGCCGAGGTCGGCTTCGAGGTCGAGGTCGAGGTCGAGCATGTCGGTGGGGTATCCGGTTTGGGTGGCGACGATCTCCAACACCCGGGCGGCCACTGCGTCCTTCCCGGCTGCGGGTGCCGCGGGTGTCTCCGCCACCGGTGCTGCAGCGGGGGGAGCCGGTGCCGGGGTCGCAGGCTCCGCCGAGGGCATGGGGGACGGCATCGTCACGGCGTGGGAGGCCGTCGGAGCCACGGGGCGCCGGCTGGGCACGCCATCGTCCCTGATACGCAGCGTCCGTTGCGCTACCTCGGCGTGGGCATCGGCGAGGCCCGAGACGTCGGTCAGCCACCGCCTCCACGCCGCGGGATCGACGACCCGGTACGCATAGCCCAGCTCGTCCGTGCCGGGACGACGACCGAGCGGTGACGGGACGACGCGGTAGAGCGTCAGACTGATTTGTGATCCGAAGCCTGCGCCGAGGCGGAGCGCGTACGTGACCGGATACGTGCCGCCGCGTGACAAGTTCAGGTTGCCCAGATCCGGGTCGACTTCTTGGAAGTTCGGTACCGGAGGAACGATTCCGGTCTCGATCGACTTCACGGCAACGACGTCTTCGATACCGACGCCCATGGCGTGACCGGTGAATCCCTTGGTGTTGCTGATGACGATCCGGTCGGCGTCGTCGCCGAACACGAATCGGAGCGCATCCACCTCGGCCTGGGCGCTTCCGCCCCGCGCCGGCGTGTATGTCTCGTGAGAGATGAAGACGGTGTGCGCAGCGATCTCGTGGCGGTCGATCCCCCAGTTCGCCTCGGCGTCCGCCACGAGGGACTCCATGACCCCGGCGATGTGGTCGATATCGAGTCGGCTGCCGTGAAACGCGCTGTTGGCGAACGTGGCCTCGAGAACTTCGCAGATCGGCACGAGACCGCGCTCTGCAGCGGCCCGCGAAGACTCCACGACCAGCGCCGCCGCCCCCATCCCCATGATGAGGCCGTGTCGTCGACGGTCGAACGGAATCGCGGCGTCACGGACCTCGGCATCGGTCGCACCCGCGCCGCTCGCCAGGAAGCCCGACGCGAGCC
>JBFFFX010000230.1:0-4840 GCA_041557775.1 Acidimicrobiia bacterium
AATCGCCGGCGAAGAACGCCAGCACCGCGAGCGCCGACCCGGCGAACCCGGGGTCGGGAAGCGCGACGGCACCGGCGAGGCTCGGCGAGGTGAGGTCCGACCAGGCCGCAGGCGCCGCCACCGTCTCGCCGTGGACGGCGACCATGGTCAGCAGCCTCGTCCCCCAGAAGGTCTCCGTGCGCGCCGGCGCGGGCACGGCGTCGGCGCCTTGGGGCGTCCACGCCCGCAACAGCCCGTCCCGGGCGTACTGTTGCATCGACAGCGGGTCCGTCAGCCACAGCACGTCGGCGCGGACCCCGCCCTCCCGCTGTTCGGCGGCGAGCCGGGCGGTGAGCTCGCCGGTCGGCGCCCTGAAGACCTCGACGGTGATGTCGGGGTGTTGGGCCTCGAACGCGGCAACCACCGCGTCGACCGTGTTCTGCGTCACCGACGTGTAGATGCGCAGCGTCGTCTCGCCGTCGCCCCCGCATGCCCCGGCCGCCAGGAGGACTGCTGCGAGCGCGAGGACCATCCGGTGTTTCATGACCCGCACGCTAGACGTCGAGCTCCGGTGCCGTCAGCCCGCCTCCCCTCGGTCCGCCGCAAGGGTGCGCAACGCCTTCGCGTCGGCGGCTCGTTCGGCATCCAGGACCTCGACGACGAAGCCCATGTGCACGAGCACGTCATCGCCGGAGGCCGCCTCCGGGCAGTACATCAGACAGACGGTGTCGCTGCTGCCGTCCATGGCGACACTGGCCATCGGAACGCCCCCGGCGTCCCAGCGCTCCGTCACCGAGCCGATGCGTCCGAGACACATCAGCCCGCCGCCTCCCACGTGCGGACGGTGAGCTTGGGAGCGGCGGCCACCACCAGCCCGACGCCCTCGCACTGCGGGCACGGCGTCAGCTTCGCGCCCCCGTATTCGGCGCCGCAGGCGAAGCATCGCAGCGTGTCGGCACCCACCACGCACTCCAGAACCGCGCCCTCCGCGCCGGTCCCGCGGGCCGCTTCCGACCAGATCGTGCGCACCAGCGCCTCGTCGACATCCGGTGCGATCTCGACCTCGACGCCGGCGACCTCCCCGCCGGATTCGGCCAGAAAGGCTTGCAGGGCGGACGCTACGGCGGCCCGCTCATGCATGGGCGAACACCCCCGCTTCCCACTCGGCCAGCACCCGACATGCGGCTGCGATCATCACCGGCAGCCGGTCGCGGGCGCCGTCGCTCAACCCATAGCCCGTTTCGAGCGAGAACGGCACCATCCCGATCGCGGCGAGCCGGCTCGGTGCCGAGCCGGCGAGGTCCGCGGCGGCGAGCACCTCGGTGATGCCGACCTGGTGCGCCGATAACAGCAGGCGCCGCGGCTGGCGCAGCTCATCGGCTCCCAGGTCGATGATGGTTCCCGGCGCCGCCGCCTCGGCCACGACGGCGTCGAGTACCAGCAGGGCGTCGCGGCCCTCGATCTCGGGGAACAAGGCCAGGCCGAGGGTGCCGCCGTCCAGCACGTCGACCCCGTCCAGCTCCATCGCCGCGATGGCCATCGCAGCCTGGACCCCGACGCCCTCGTCGGTGAACAGCTCGTTGCCGAGCCCCAGGACGACGATCGGCGCTCGCCCGCTCACAAACGTTCCCGGGGGATTCGCTTGAAGCCCGTGACGATCGACGAGATCAGACCGCTGCGTTCCTCCCGGTCGACGAGCACCGCCGAGAAGATGTGGTGGATCATGAAGCCTGCGGTGAGCCACATGATCAGATGGTGGACCAACCGCACGACTTGCGGACTCGCGATCTCGAACACCCACCCGGACACCCACCACTTCCAGCCCGACTGGCTGCCGTAGGACATCATCCCGAGACCGGTGAACGTCACGACGGCGAACATCAGGTAGACGATGGTGTAGGTGAGACCGGCCAGCGGGTTGTGGCCGACGGCCGGCGGCGGTTCGCGACGCACGAAGAGGTAGTACTTCAGCGTCTCGCGGATCCAGAAGCGGCGGTGCCGCTCGACCGGGATGAACTGCCGCCACCGGGCCCAGTGGTTCCCGATGAAGGCCCACACGATCCGGGCGAGCATCGCCACGATGAACACCCACGCCGCCACGTAGTGGACGACGCGCATCTTCCCCATGAGGAAGCCGGGATCGCTGCCGGTCGACATGAAGGGCGAGCCGATGTAGTACCCGGTCACCCCGAGGACCAGGACGGCCCCGGTGATCACCCAGTGGGTGATGCGGACCGGCAGCTCCCAGACCTTGACCGTGACCAGATCGGCGCCGGTGTCGACGATCTGAATTCGCCTCGCATCGAACCGGCCGCCGTGCATCGAGGCACTGTCGGCTGCCGGTGGCGGGGCGACTTCGGGTGCGATGTCGGTCATGTCACCTGCACCTCCACGACGGGACGGCCATCCGCGTCGATCACGTGGGCGGCGCAGGCCATGCACGGATCGAAGGAGTGGATGGTCCGCAAGATCTCGAGCGGCCGCTCCGGATCGGCGACCGGGGTGTCCAACAGCGCCGCCTCGTAGGCGCCGCGGGCCCCGTTGCCGTCGCGGGGGCCGGCGTTCCAGGTGGACGGCACGACGATCTGGTAGTGCTCGATCTTCTTGCCGGCGATGGTCACCCAGTGCGACAGACCGCCCCGAGGAGCCTCGTGCATGCCGAAGCCCTGGGCCCGATCGGGCCACCGCCCGGGAGTCCACCGCTCGCCGTTGTGCACCTGCCAGTCGCCGCCGGCGATGTTCGCTTCGAGCTGATCGAGCACCTCCAGGGAGTACTCGGCGAGCACGAGGGTCTCGACCGCCCGCGCCGCGGTGCGGCCGAGCGTCGAGACCAGCACCTCGGGCCCGACCCCGAGCGTCGACAGCACGCTGTCGACGACGGCCCGCACCCGCTCGTGGCCCGACACGTACGCCACGATCATCCGAGCCAGCGGCCCGACCTCCACGGGCTGGTCGTCGTAGCGCGGCGCCTTCAGCCAGGAGTACTTGCCGTCCGTGTCGAGGAAGTCGTACGGCGGTTGCGGGCCCGTGTAGTTGGGCGACGTCTCGCCGTCGAAGGGAGCTCGCGAGCTCCCGTCTCCGCCCTCGTAGTCGTACCACGAGTGGGTGACGTACTCCTCGATCTTGAGCGGATCGAGGCTGTGCACGCGGCTCAGGTCGCCGTTGAGCACGAGCCCCTGGGGCAGGTACAGCGAGTCCGGCGCCCGTGACGGGTTCGCCGCCCCCGTCGGGAAGTCGCCGAAGGCCATGTAGCTCCCCAGGCCGCCGCCGATCCCCGCCCACTCCAGGTAGAAGGGGGCCACGGCGAGCACGTCGGGGATGTAGGCCTGCTGCACGAAGGCGAGGCCGCGCTGCAGCAGCACCCGCAGCCGGCTCAGCATGTCGGCGTTCAGCGCATCCTGGCTGTTGAGATCGATGGGCAGGGCCATGCCCCCGACCAGATACGTCTGGAGGTGGGGGTTCTTGCCCCCGAGCATGGCGTGGATACGGATGTAGTCCCGCTGGAACTCGAGTGCATCGAGGTAGTGGCTCACCGCCATCAGGTTGGCTTCGGGCGGCAGCCGGTAAGCCGGATGCCCCCAGTAGCCGTTGGTGAAGGGACCGAGCTGCCCCGCCTCGACAAAGGCCTGCAGCCGGTCCTTGACCGCGGCGAAGTGGCTCGGGCTGGAACGGGCGTAGTCCGACAGCGACGACGCCAGTTGCGCCGTGGCCGCCGGGTCGGCGTCCAGCGCTCCGGTGATGTCCACCCAGTCCAGGGCATGGAGGTGGTAGAAGTGCACCACGTGGTCCTGCACGAACTGGGACAGCGAGATCAGGTTGCGAATCAGCTGGGCGTTCAGGGGCGGCTGGATCTCCAGCGCGTTCTCGACGGCGCGCACCGACGCCAGCGCGTGCACGGTGGTGCACACGCCGCAGATCCGCTGCGTGAAGTACCACGCATCGCGCGGATCGCGGCCCTCGAGGATGGTCTCGATGCCGCGCCACATCGTGCACGACGACCACGCGTCGGTGACGACGCCCCCCTCCACCTGCGCCTCGACGCGCAGGTGTCCCTCGATCCGAGTTACGGGATCAACTGCGATCTTCGGCATCAGTCCTCCTCACGGCCGGCCTGGGCATCGACGGCTTCGGTCCCCGGCTCCATGGATCCCGCCGCCGGGCCGGCCGGGGCCTTGGCGGCGCGACGTTGGACGGCCTTGGCCACGGCGTGGGCACCGAAGGCCGCCGCCGTCGTACCGGCGATCCAGATCCCCACGGTGTCCGCGGTGGTCTCGACGCCGAAGCCGGCGATCTTGGGAAGGCGTTTGTAGAAGGGCGACATGGTGTCCCAGAACGCCGGCTCGGAACAGCCCACACACCCGTGACCTGCGCCGATCGGCCAGCTCGTGCCCTCGTTCCAGCGCACGGCAGGACAGTTGTGGAAGGTCGCCGGGCCCTTGCAGCCCATCTTGTACAGACACCAGCCGTTGCGGTGCCCCTCGTCGCCCCATTCCTCGACGAACTGACCGGCGTCGAAGTGGCCGCGACGCTCGCAGGCGTCGTGGATCCGCTGCCCGTAGGCGAACAGGGGACGGCCGTGGCCGTCCGTCGCCGGCAGGCTGCCGAAGGTGAGGTAGTGGACGATGGTGGCGGTGATGTTGTCCGCGTTCGCCGGGCATCCCGGCAGGTTGATCACCGGAACGTCGGAGACGAGGGAGGGCACGCCCACGGCCCGCGTCGGGCTGGGCGAGGCCGCCGGAATCCCGCCGAAGCTGGAACAGGAGCCGACGTTGATGATCGCCGCCGCGCCTTCGGCGGCTTCCCGGAGGTGCTGGATCGCCGTCTTGCCGGCGATCGTGCAGTAGATGCCGTCGTCGGCGAG
>JBFFFX010000231.1:0-4836 GCA_041557775.1 Acidimicrobiia bacterium
GTGATCAGCCGCGTGCCGACACCGTACGTGAGCCGCGCCACGAGGGCCGCCGCATCGACGCCGTACCGCGGCGCCTCGTCCTCGATCTGGGCGAGGATCTGCCAGATCGCGAGCTCGTCGAGATTGGACGACAGCACGATCCACGCATCCGGAAAGCCTGCGTCATCCAGCATTTGCGCCGACCGCACGGCGAGGTGTGCCAGATCCCCGCTGTCGAGGCGGATACCCCGGGGTTCGTGTCCGGCGGCCCGGAGCTCCTCGAAGACCGTGATCGCGTTGGGAACACCGCTCCGGAGTGTGTCGATCGTGTCGACGAGCAAGATGCAGTCGTCCGGGTAGGCAGCCGCAAACGCCCGGAACGCTGCCAGCTCGCCGCGACCGATCGCCATGAAGACCTGGACCAGCGAGTGGGCGTGCGTCCCCTTGGGCGGCACGCCGAGCACGTGCGAGATCCCTACGTTGGACGTGAAGTCGGCGCCACCGATCAACGCAGCGCGCGCCCCGGCGTTGACGCCGAAGCCGGGACCTCGTCGCATCCCGAACTCGAGGACGGTGCCACCGCGGGCCGACTCCGCCACTCGGGACGCCTTCGTCGCCACGAGGGTGGCGTAGTTCAGGTGGTTGAGCAGCGACGTCTCGAGAATCTGCGCCAGCGCGAGGGGACCGTGCACCGTCACGATCGGCGCATACGGGTGCA
The DNA here is from genome assembly GCA_041557775.1 of Acidimicrobiia bacterium. Lineage (GTDB taxonomy): Bacteria > Actinomycetota > Acidimicrobiia > Spongiisociales > UBA5794 > DATHZQ01. The sequence goes on from JBFFFX010000231.1 coordinate 698, forward strand.
CGACCCGCCCCTCCGGTACGGCATCGACCGTCACCTCGGCGAAGGTACCCCGGGTGGCGAGCCAGTCGAGGAAGTCCTCGTCGAACATCGGCTCGCCCGCCGCCGTCACCTGGCTGCGGAGACGGGCGACGTCCTCGGTCTGGAACCTCACGCCTTCCATCCACCCGACGAGGGGTGCGGCGCCGGCGAACACGCAGTATCCGGCCTGGTGCCGGCCGTAATCCGGGTAGCTGCGGAAGGTGTAGTCGAAGCGGGCGCGGCGTGTGTGCAGGCCCTCCCGGAAGTAGACCTGCGCCATCGAGAGCTGGTACTGATCGGTGAACAGGACGCCTTCGGCGAGCCGACGGTCCTCGGGTTTCACGCGCCACCTCCTACCACCTCATGCTCGCGCACACCAGCGAGGACCACCACCGCCGCGGCGGCCGCAGTTGCCGCCGCCGTCAGCGCGACACCGGCCATGCCGGCAGCTTCGAAGAGTGCGACGGCGATCGCCGCAGCGACCCCGCGCCCTCCGGCTTGGGCGACGACGAAGCGCGACAGGAGTCGGATCCGCGCCTGGGGCCTGAGCTCGGTGGCCAGCGGGATCGACGACACGAAGGCGAACTCGAAGCCGGCGATCCCGACGACCAACGCCGCGACCGCGACGGCAGTCGATCCCCCCGCGACCATCATCGTCACGTACGCGGCGACCGAGATCGCCAGACCGAGCGCGACCGAACGACGCTTGCCGAGTCGATCCGTGATGGCCACAGTCGCCGCCTCCGCCGCCAGTTCGCCGACCCCGATCGCCGTCGCCAGCACCGCCAGGCCTGCAATCGTGAATCCATGGGACCGCTCGAGCCAGGCGGCAAAGGTGATGAAGACCATCTCGACGCTGCCGACGATGAGCGCAGTGGCGACGAGGAAGTTGCGCACCGTGCGGTCCCACGCCAGCGGAGCAACGGTGCCTGACTTGCCACCGTCCGGCTCGCCACCGTCCGGCTCGCCACCGTCCTCCTTCGTCAATCGGGCGACCACGCCGAGCATGAGCAGCACCGCGATCGTCGCGACCCAAAACGGCACGGACCAACCGAACGCATCGATCAGCCACCCGGCCGCCGGCGCTCCGACGAGGAAGGACAGCGCCCACGTCGTCTCCAAGACACCCAGGGCACGGGCGCGGCGCTCGTAGGGGACTCGGTCGGCGACGTACGCCTGCGTCCCGCTGTCGAACACCGGCTTGCCCAGCCCCATGAGCACGAACCCCACCATCGCCCCTGCGTACACCCCCGTTGCCGCCGTCACCAACGCACCGGCGGCGAAGAGTCCCAGGCCGGCAAAGAGGATCCTCCGGCGATGCTCGCGACCGGCGACGCGGACCACCGCCGGGGTGGCGGCCCCGACGGCCCACCGCACCGAGGCGAGTGCGCCGGCCGCGGCGAGCGACACACCCAGACCCCGGGCGATCGCAGGGAGGAAGGCATAGACGAACCGGGTCGCCGTGTTGACGGCCAGCTTGCCGGCGACGAACACGGCGAAGGCAGGGGCGAGATCGCTGCGGCGCACCGAGCGAGGCTACCTACTGCGCGCCGGCCGAATGGCGTCGGCGGCGTTCGCGGTAGCGTTCACGTCATGAGCGCACACACGCCGCCGGAGATCGCCGCCTCGCTGGGAGTCGACGCCGACACCAATCTGCTCGACCTCATCGTCGAGCTGGAGCAGTTCATCGCGTTCAATCGCGTGCTCGGCCTCGAGATCGACGAGCTCACCGCCGAGCGTGCCGGCTTTCACTTCACCAAGCGGCCCGAGTTGATCGGCAATGTCCAAAAGCAGTCCCTCCACGGGGGCGTTATCTCAGCCACCCTCGACGCGGTCGGGGGCATGGTGGCGATGGCGGCGCTGGTCGGGCGCAGCGATACGGCGGAAGAGGCGCTCGCCTCGTTGATGAGGCTGGGCACGATCGACTTGCGCGTCGACTACCTGCGGCCCGCCACCGGGTCGGCGTTCGTGGCCAGCGCCTACCCGCAGCGCATCGGGCGCACCGTCGCCGTCACCCGCATGGAGCTCCACGACGACGAGCAGCGCCTGGTGGCGGTCGGTACCGGCACCTACATCGTGGGCTGAGCGATCCGGCGACGGTTGCCGCCTGGAGGCACTACGAGATGATGCCGCCCTCGGTCATGCGCTTGATGTCGAGCAACTCGTCGACCTGATCCTCGCTCAGCCAGCCCTTCTCGACCACGATGTCGCGGACGTTGCGGCCGCTGGCGAAGGCCTCTTTTGCGGCCACCGCGCCGTTGTCGTACCCGATGTGCGGGTTGAGCGCGGTCACCACGATGATGTTCGCCTCGGCGAGCTGCCGGGCTCGATCGGTGTTGGCCACGATGCCCTCCACGCATCGCTCGCGGAAGGTGTCGGCGGCATTCGCCAGCAGCGACACCGACTCCAAGATGTTGTGGGCGATGAGGGGCATCATCACGTTGAGCTCGAAGTTGCCGTTGGCGCCTCCCCATGTGATCGCCGCATCGTTGCCGACCACCTGCGCGGCCACCTGCATCACCATCTCCGACATCACCGGGTTGACCTTGCCGGGCATGATGGACGAACCGGGCTGCAGCGACGGAAGCTGGATCTCGGCGATCCCGGTGCGGGGACCGCTCGACAGCCAGCGGAGATCGTTGGCGATCTTGAACATCGACTGCGCCACGGTCTTGAGGGCGCCCGATGCGCTCACCGTGGCGTCCTTGGCGGCCTGCGCTTCGAAGTGGTCGTCGGCCTCCCGGAACGGGTAGCCCGTGATCGCGGCCATGTCCGCGATCACTGCCGCAGGAAACCCTTCCGGCGCATTCAAACCGGTCCCCACGGCGGTACCACCCAGGGCCAGCTCCTCCAGCTCGGGCAGCGTGCGTTCGACCCGCTCGGCGCCTTTGCGGACCTGCACCGCGTACCCGGCGAACTCCTGCCCGAGGGTCACCGGAGTGGCATCCATGAGGTGGGTCCGGCCCGACTTCACGACGTCGGCGAACTCATCCGCCTTGGCGTTGAGCGCATCGCCGAGCCGGCCGAGGGCCGGGAGCAGGTCTTCGCGGATCGCGGCCACGGCGGCGACGTGGATCGCAGTGGGGATGACGTCGTTGGAGGACTGGCCGAAGTTCACGTGGTCGTTGGGGTGGGCCAGCTTCGCCTCGGTGAACGTCCCGCCGAGCAGCTCCGTCGCTCTGTTGGCGATCACCTCGTTGGAGTTCGTGTTCGTCGACGTTCCCGAGCCGGTCTGGAAGATGTCGAGCACGAACTGGTCGTCGAGCTTCCCCTCGCGGACCTCATCGGCGGCGCGAGCGATGGCCTCGGCCTTCTCGGCATCGACGAAGCCCTTGGGCCCCGAGACGCGCGCCGCCGAACCTTTGATCAGGCCCAGCGCCCAGATGAATCGGCGGCTGAAGCGAAGATCGGAGATCGGGAAGTTGTCGACGGCCCGCTGTGTCGAGGCGCCGTAATAGGCGTCGTCGGGCACCGAGACCTCTCCCATCGAGTCGCGTTCGATGCGCATGGTCGCTCCTGGAGAATCGAGAAGTAGTCACGGTCAGACTAGGTCTCGCCTGGCCCGGGCCAGCAGGGTCGAGCGTCCCGCACCGTGCGCCGATCGGGCCGTGGGCGCCAGCCCCACCGCCGCCGATCTCAGCCCAGCGCCAGCCGCACCGCCGCAGGGACGACTTCGGTCACATCACCCTCGATGCGCAGCGTGACCAGGGGGTTGCGGTCGTGATCGGTCTCCCCGCGGTTCACGATGACGTACCCGGCACCGGTCGCGGCGGCGTGGAGCGGAATGTCGGCCGCCGGATAGACGACGAGCGAGGAGCCGAGCGCCAGAACGAGATCGGCGCGCTCCGCAGCCGTGCGCGCCCGCCCCAGATCGACCGACCGCAGGTTCTGCCCAAAGCTGATCGTCGCCGACTTGAGGAAGCCGCCGCAGTCGCACAGCGGACAGTCGCCGGTGGCTTCGAACGTTGCGAAGTGCGGCTCGGGGTCACTGCGCGACCCACAAGTCTGGCACTCGACGAGCCGCGCCGTGCCGTGGATCTCGACCAGCTTTCCCCCCGAGGTTCCGGCTGCGGCGTGCAGGCCATCGACGTTCTGAGTCACCACCATCTCGACCATGCCCA
>JBFFFX010000232.1:0-4815 GCA_041557775.1 Acidimicrobiia bacterium
AGTCGGGCTCGGGGGAGCCGGGATCGATCGAGATCGGGCGGGCAAGCTGCATTGCGGCAACAGCGAACGCCGCCAGGATCGCTCCGCTCAGTCGCCGGCGAGCAGCGTTGCCCACAATTCGATGCCGTACCAGAGGTTCGCGATGCGGAGGTTCTCGTTGGGGCCGTGCTGGTTGTTGTCGTAGTTGGCGATCGGCAGCATCACTACGGGTGCGTCGAGCATCTCATTGAAGTGATGCAACGGCACCGAGCCGCCGAACGTGGGGAGCCGGACGACATCGCCGCGGCCAGTCGCGGCAGCGGCGGCGACGACGAAGTCGGCTGCGGACAGATCGACCGGTGCCCGTGCCGCCGGGTACGCGATCTCGCGATCGATGCGGGCGAGGTGGCGGTGCGTACGGCGTTCCTCGGGTGTCGGCTCCCGGTCGAGGATGACGTAGCCGCGGGTCCGGAGGTGACGCTCGACGAGGTCGAGCATGGCGTCGGGGTCGTTCCCCGCGGCGAGCCGGATATCGATCGACGCCGTCGCCTGGGTGGGGATCGCGTTGCGAGAGCCGGCGCCGGTGCTTCCGGCACGCACACCGCGGATGTTGAAGCTGGGGCGCAAGAGATGGTCGGCGAGGTTCCCGTTCTCCGGCTCGGGCTCCGCGAACCCCAGGTCGCGGCGGAACTGCGCCTCGACCGCAGGCAGGGCTGCATTGGCCTTCAGATCGGCTTCCGTGATGGGCCGCGTCGTGTCGTAGAAGCCCTCGATGAGGACATTCCCTCGGTCGTCTTTGAACGACGCCAGGAGCCGGGCGAGGTCGTGGGCCGGGTTGGGGACCCAGTTGCCGAAGTGGCCGCTGTGCAGTTCCCGCTCGGGGCCGTAGACGGTCAGCTGGAACCCACAGAAGCCGCGGACTCCGAAAGCGACTTGGGGACGGCCCGAGGGATGCACGGGACCATCGCACAGCAGCCAGAGGTCCGCCTCGAGGTCGGGGGCCAGCAGCTCGAGGTAGCGGCGGAGGTCCGGCGAGCCGGCCTCCTCCTGTCCCTCGAACAGGAAGACGAGCTCCGTCCTCCGCTCGATTCCGGCGGCGGCCAGCGAGTCGATCGCGGCGAGGATCGCGGCGAACGGGGCCTTGTCATCGGCGGCGCCGCGGGCGTAGAACCTCCAGTCGGGATCCACCGGCTCGCCCGGCTTGGGCAACGGGATCTCGGCGGCGCCGTCGCTGAGGCGGCCTCGGCGCAGGGTCGGGGTGAAGGGATCCGACACCCACTCCGCGGAGCTCACCGGCTGGCCGTCGTAGTGGACGTAGACGCCGAGGCGGCGCTGCGGGCGCGGGGCCCCCAGCGTTCCTATCACGACCGGGGCCTTGCCCTCGAGCTGGACGGCGCGTACGTCGCCGCGCTTCATGGAGAACCGCGCCACCAGCTCGGTGGCGATGGCCCGCAGCGCCGGCACGTCGCCGGTCACGTTCGGCATCGCCAGCAAGTTGGCGAAGTGGCCGAGAATCATCGCCCCGTACTTCTCGTAGTGCCGCCGGGCGGCGGCGACCGGTGCCGTCGTCATCGGCGGCAGCCTATTCGGCGGTGATCCATGGGCCACCTCCGCCTATGGGAGCGACATCCGGTAGGGCAGCTCGAGCCGGTGGGCCCGCATGAGTGCCTCGTCGGCCAGCAACTCTTCGGTCGGGCCATCGGCGACGATCTCACCGCGGTCGATGACGATCGCTCGCGGGCACACCTCGAGGGCATACGGCAGATCGTGGGTGACGATGAGCTGCGTGATGTCGAGGCCACGCAGGATCGTCGTCAGCTCGCGGCGGCTCGCCGGATCGAGGTTCGACGTGGGTTCGTCGAAGACGAGGATCTCCGGCTGCATCGCAAGGACGCCGGCGATGGCGACGCGGCGCTTCTGGCCGAAGCTCAGGTGGTTCGGCGGGCGGCCCGCGAGGTCGCCGACGTCGACGGCCTCGAGCGCTTCCTGCACGCGGCGTTCCAACTCCTGGCCTTCGATTCCCAGATTCTGCGGCCCGAAGGCGACGTCCTCTTGCACGGTCGGCATGAAGAGCTGGTCGTCGGGGTCCTGGAACACGACGCCGACCCGCTGGCGGATCTGCATCACCGTGTCCCGGCTCAGTTCCAAGCCGCTCACCTGGACGGTTCCGCGCTGCGGCATGTGGATGCCGTTCATGTGGAGCACGAGCGTCGTCTTGCCGGCGCCGTTGGGTCCGAGCAGCGCCACCCGCTCGCCCGGGTGGATGTGGAGGTCGACGCCGCTGAGGGCTTGGGTGCCGTCCGGATACCGGTAGGCGAGGCCGTTCACGGCGATGGTCGGTGTGCTCATGCGACTCCCATCGCGATGCCCGCCGTTGCCCACGCAACGAGCGGGATGGTCGATACGGCCGCCCAGGTGGCGGCGGATGCGTGGTCGGTGGCTGCAGCCGGCATGCGCCCGGCGTAGCCGCGTGACGCCATGGCCAGGTACACCCGCTCCCCTCGCTCGTACGAGCGGACGAACAGGGTGCCGATCGCCAGCGCGTACGGCTTGATGTGGCCGAGCCAGTTCGGGTCGTAGGCCCGGGACTGCATGGAGATCCGCATTCGCCGGAACTCGCCGAGGACCACGTCGAGGTAGCGGATCATGAAGCCCATGATCGCCGTGATCACCCGCGGTACTCGCAAGGTGTCGAAGCCGCGGAGCAGTTCAGGGATCTGCGTGGTGCCGGCGAGGACGATCGAGGTGAGCAGGCCGAGCGTGGCCTTGGCGACGATGTTCCACATGTCCCAGAGGCCCTCGCGAGAGAGCGCAATGCCGAGCACGTCGAACCTCTCGCCCTCCCCGAAGAAGGGGAGCATGAGCGCCACGACGATGAACGGGATCTCGACCACCATCCGCGTGGCGACGAAGCGCACGCCGAGGCCGGCAACGGCGGCGAGGGTGATGAGGATGACGGCATAGATGCCGAACGCCCACATCGCTTCCCGCGGGGTGGCGACGACGGCGAACACGTACGCAAATGCCGCCAGGATCTTCGTGTGTGGTGGCAGGCGGTGGAGCACCGAGTGCCCGTGGCGAAACAGCGCGTGCACGTGACCGCCGGCCATCAGCGCGGGCCGGTCGGCTGATCGGTTCCGTTCGGTGCGCGCCGGCGGACCAGCCAGAAGATCCCGTACCCCAGTGCGAGGGTGACGAGCACGCCCAGCAGACCCGCGACCGCCGTGTTGAGCGCGGAGTTGTCGCTCAGGCCCTCGCCGTAGCCGGCGAGCGGCGCGTCCCCGAGTGTGTGATCCTCGGCCGTGTCGAGGAAACCCTCCTGCTCGGCGACGTACTCGAGGCCGTCCGGCGCATCGGAGGCGAACTGGCTGACGCCGACGGCAAACCCGACGGCCGCCAGCAGCGCGGCCCCGTAGAAGATGCGGTTGCGCCGCTCCATCAGACCAGCTCCTCGGTGCGGCCGTCTTGGTAGTCGGGAGCGCCGTACACCAGATCGGGCCGGCTCGACATGACGGCGCCGACGATGAGCGCCGTCAAGAATCCCTCGCCCACGCCGATGAGGACGTGCGTGCTCAGCATCGCCGTGAAGACCGCACTGAGGGCGACCTCGGCGGTGCCGCCGACGGCGAACTGGGCGACGAACCCCATTGCGGCCAGCGGGACGGAGATGAAGCCGGCGATTCCTGCGGCGAGTGAGACGCTGCGGGGTCGGCGCGGCAGGATCTTGAGGATCATGCGGTAGACGGCGTAGCCGACGACGGCCCCCAGGAGGCCCATGTTGACGATCGTGAGCCCCAGCGCGGAGAGCCCACCATCGGCGAAGAAGAGCCCCTGTACGAAGAGGACCACGGACATGACCACGAGCCCGGCCCACGGCCCGACGAGGACGGCGGCCAGCACTCCGCCGAGCAGATGACCGCTCATGCCGGAGACGACGGGGAAGTTGAACATCTGCGCGGCGAAGACGAAGGCGGCGACCAATCCGGCGAGGGGAACTTGGCGCTCGTTCAGGTAGCGGCCGGTTTGCCGGATGGCGACGCCCAGGCTGCCTGCGCTGACCAGTCCAAAACCGGCCGAGGTCGCGCCGTTGATGAATCCGTCCGGTATGTGCATGCCGCCCCCACCTGCTGCGAATCGTTTGCAACAAACTCACACTACATGCGAGTGGTTCGCAACAGCAAGGCCGGGGCGCGGAAACGGGTCGGACGGCCCAGGTTTCAGCGATCGGCGGCGGCGCACTCGGCGCACGTGCCCGACAGGGCCATGTGCGTCGGGTCGGGCACGAAGCCGGTGCGGGTCGTGATCTCGTCGAAGAAGCTCCCCAGCTCAGACTCCGGAATCCCCTCCGCTTTCCCGCACGAGATGCAGACGAGATGCTGGTGCGGCGGCTCGTCGGCGAGGTGATAGACCAGGGGGCCCTGCCCGAAGTGGGTGTGGGTGATCAGCCCGGCGCGCTCCAGCGTCTCGAGCGTTCGGTAGATCGTCGACTGGTCGACGGAGATGCCCGGTGACCGGGCGACTCGTTCCAGCACGTCGGCTGCGCTCAGGTGCTCGCCCTGGGAGGCGGCGAGGACCTCGCAGACGGCGCGTCGTGCCGTCGTGACGCGCAGGCCGTCGTCGCGCAGCGCCTGGATCATGTGCGTCGCCGGTTCGGACATCCGCTCACGCTACTCGGGCCCGTGCGCCCCGGCGGCGGCGATCGCTGGGCGGCGAGACGGGCCGGCTCAACCGGTCAGGGTCTTGCGCAGCCGCCACGAGGCGAGGGCCAGCAACCCGGCGGCGAACAGTGCGAGCACGGTGAGCTCGGTGGCGATGTCGGCGATCGTGCCCTCGCGG
>JBFFFX010000233.1:0-4814 GCA_041557775.1 Acidimicrobiia bacterium
CACCAGATCGGGATGGTTGGCCTCAAGTTGGACGAGCTCGCGCAGCAACCCATCGAACTCGGCGTCGGAGATCTCCGGGTCGTCGAGCACGTAGTAGCGGTAGCTGTGGTGCTCGATGAGCTCACGTAACTCGGCAGCCCGGGCGGCGGCGTCGGTCATGCCGGCATTCAAGCAAAGCGGCTGGGTGCGGTGCGTGGGCGGTCAGAAGGGACCCTTGGGGTCCTCGTACTCGTCCCGCACTTCGACGCCGATCCGCCGGAGCTGGTCGACCCAGCGGCGCACCGTCCGCGGGACCGAGGCGCCCATGTCGACCAGATGCGGGCTTCGGATTGCGTCGAGCGCACGGGCGAGCCCATCCCTGATGCGGCGTGCCCACATCTTGATGCCGATGAGCACGCCGCCGCCGAGGACCGCAAAGGTTCCGGCGCCGGCGGCCAGGTTGTCCAGGCCGAAGCCGGTCGGGTCGACGGCACCGGTGGTCCCGGCAACGATCGCCCCCGCGGCGGCCGCCCCGGCCAGCAACCCCACAGCGAGGCGCCGCAGGTTCGACGTGTCCGCCTCCAGCACGACCACCTGCTGATCGTCGGCCGCCGCCCGGACCGACGAGCCGATGCCGGCTGCGGTGCGCAGCGCGCGGGCCCCGCGCGACATGCGCAGCGCCCGGCGGACGAACGCACCAAAGCCTTGGTCCTTCTCCCAGGTCGTCCGCACCGAGGTCTCGGCCCGCTTGCGCAGACCCTCGTGGTTCGTCATCCACGCGTCGACGACGCGGCGCACCGCCGCCACATCACCGGGCACCACGCCGTGGGCCGTCATCGTCTGCGGCACCAGGAGCCGGGCAAGGGCACCGGGCTCATCGATCTCGACCCGCAGCAGTTCCTCGGTCAGCGCCTGCTGGAGGTGGTGCCCGTCGATACCCAGCTCGTCGGCGATGCGGGTGAGCATGTCGGTGTCGAGGGTGTCGGCTGGATCGGCACCAGGAGCGTCGAGCTGGAGATCGATGGCCCGTTCGAGTATGCGCTCGGCCTCTTCGACGCTCAACTCCTGGAGGCGGTCGGCGACACGGCGAGCTTCGGGGGTCAGCTCCTGCGAAGCGGAACGCGGCGTCGACTCCTGGCGATCCATGGTCCCAGTATGGCGGGATCGCTCAGGCTCGATGCGTGGCGGCGATGGTGCCGCCGCCGAGGACCTCATCGCCGCGGTAGAAGACGGCCGCCTGGCCCGGCGCCACGGCGAGCTGCGGGGTCGCGAAGACCACGCGCCAGTCGGGACCGTCACGCTCCAGCCGGGCGGGAACCGGCCGCGAGCGGTACCGCACCTTCACCGTCACGTCGAGCTGTTCCGGCGGCCGGCCGGCCACGAACTGCGCCTCCGTCACGGTGCACTGGCGAGTCTCGAGGTCCTCGCGGCGGCCGATGACGACGGTCGCAGTCGCCGGCTCGATGTCGACGACGTAGCGCGGCTCACCGAAGGAGACCCCGAGCCCCTTGCGCTGCCCGATCGTGAAGTCGACGGTGCCGGCGTGCTCGGCGACCACGTTGCCGGCCGTATCGACCATGGTCCCCGGTTGCGCCGCCTCGGGGAACTCCTCGCGCAGGAAGGCCCGGTAGTCGCCGTGACCCACGAAGCAGAGGTCCTGGCTGTCCGGCTTGGACGCGGTGCGCAGCCCGAGCGACTTCGCCCGGCGCCGCACCTCGGCCTTCGTCATCTCGCCGACCGGGAGCCGGATTCGGGAGAGCTCGTCCTGCCCGAGCATGTGGAGCACGTACGACTGGTCTTTCGCACCGTCGACGGCGGTGTGGAGGTGATAGGCGCCCGCGACGTCCTGCCGGACCCTGGCGTGATGTCCGGTCACGAGCACGTCGCACCCGAGGGCGGTGGTTCGGTCGAGCAGCGCACGGAACCGCACCGTGCGGTTGCACTCCACACAGGGGTTGGGTGTTTGGCCGGCCATGTAGGCCGCCCCGAAGCGATCGACGACCTCGGTGCGGAACTCGTCCGTGTAGTCGAGCACGTAGTAGGGCACGTCGAGCTGGGCGGCGACCCGGCGTGCATCCTCGGCATCGCCGACCGTGCAGCACCCCGCCGTGGGCATCGCACCCCCGGGGCCCTCCCACTGCTTGAGCGTCACTCCGATGACGTCGTACCCGGCCTCGAGCATCAACGCCGCGGCGACGGAGCTATCGACGCCGCCGGACATGGCGACCAACGCCCTCATCGCAGCTCCTCGACGAGATCGGCGACGATGCTCGCTGCTTCGTCCGCTTCGGCGGCGGTCGACGTCCACCCGAAGCTGAAGCGCACGCACTCGGCCGCCTCCGTCTCCGAGAACCCCATCGCCGCCAGGACGTGGGACATCTCGATGGCGCCGCTGTGGCATGCGGAACCCGCTGCGGCGGCGACGCCTGCCTGGTCGAGGCGAACCAGCAGCGTCTCGGCGGCGACCCCGGGAATCCGCACGTGGGAATGCTGCGGCAGCCGGGCGTCGCGGGGTGCGTTGACCTCGAGGTCGGGGATCCTCGTACGCAGCGTCTGCTCGAAGCCGTCGCGCGCTGCCCCGACTCGCGTTCGGAATGTCGGCCGGTCGGCCACGGAATCGGCCATCGCCTCCACCATCCCCACGATGCCGGCGACGTTGTGCGTGCCCGACCGCCTCCCCAGCTCCTGTCCGCCGCCGTGGATCACCGGCTCGAGATCGATGCCGTCGCGCACGTACAACAACCCGACCCCTTTCGGACCACCGAGCTTGTGGGATGCGAGGGCGATGAGATCGGCGCCGGTCGAGCCGCAGGTGACGTCCTCGGCGATGAACGCCTGCACGGCGTCGGTGTGCACCAGGACCGCGGGGTTGGCGCGGCGAGCGGCGGCGGCCAGGGCGGCGACGTCGTGGAGGAGCCCGGTCTCGTTGTTGGCCGTCATGACCGAGAAGACGATCGTGTCGCCGGTGACTCCGCGCGCCACGTCCTGAGGGTCGAGCCTGCCGTCTCCGTCGACGTCGAGCACGGTGACCGGGCGACCGAGGCGTCCCAAGAAGCCGGCCGCCTCCAGTACTGCCTCGTGCTCGGTGGCCGACGTCACCACGCCGCCGTGCGAGGCCGCCAGCACCGGCCCGATCACCGCCAGGTTGTCGGCCTCCGTCCCACCCCCGGTGAAGACGATCTCGAGCGGATGCGCGGCACCCAGCATCGCCGCCGCCCGCTCCCGCGCCGCCTCCACGGCGTTCTTGGCACGTCGCGACATCCCGTGCACGCCCGAGGGGTTGCCGTAGCCGGCGTCCAGGTACGGCGCCATGGCCTCGCGCACCTCAGGGCGAACGGCGGTGGTCGCAGCGTGATCCAGGTAGATCATGACGATGCAAGTCTCGCAGCTCCCCGTTTCTGCCGAGACGGCGGGCGTGTCGCTACGCTCAACCGCCATGGACCAGCCGGAGATCCGCCCCCGCTCGGTGTCCGAGATCGTCGACACCGTCTTCAAGATCTATCTCGAGCATTTCGTTCCCCTGGTCACGGTGATGGCGGTCGTCGTCGCCCCCGTGATCCTCATCCAAGGGCTCGCCCAGCTCGCCTTCTTCGACGGCCTGTCGGCGACGGACTTCGGCTTCAGGGCGAGGCTCGACCCCGGTGAGCAGGCCGCGCGCGCCCTCCTCGACATCATCGGCTGGGTGGCGAGTGTCCTTGCCTCCGGAGCCGTCGTGCGGATCGTCGCGGACGTCCATCTCGGCCGCGCCCCCGACTGGCGCGAATCCGTGCGCCACGCGCTGCCGCAGCTCGGGCCGCTCCTCCTCGGGTCGCTGCTGTTCTCGCTCGGGGTCGTGCTCGGCATCGTCCTCCTCATCATCCCGGGGGTGATCCTGGCCGTCTCCTGGAGCGTCTTCTCCCCCACGGTGATCATCGAACGCAGGGGAGGCGCCGAAGCGCTCGCCCGGTCCTGGCGGCTGGTTGCGGGGCGGAGGTGGCCGATCTTCGGTGCCTTCATCGTCATGTTCATCATCAGCGCTCTCATTGGACTCGTCATCGGGCAGGCCCTCCGCGGCAGCGCCGACTTCACCCTGCTCGACGTGGTGGTCGCCGCCGGCATCAGCGTCTTGACGACGCCGCTGCTCAGCCTCACGGTGGTCGTCGTGTACCTCGACCTGCGCGCCCGCCAGGAGGGCTACGACGCCTTCCGGCTGGCCCAGGAGATCGATTCGGAGCCACCGAGCGTCGAAGACTTCCGCTAGCGGACCCGGGAATCGGCACCCCTGGATCGAGGTTGGGTGGGGCGTGAGCAACACGAGGCGCCGCGAGGTCACGGTGTACTGGCGGCCGGGCTGCCCCTTCTGCACCGGATTGCTCTTCCGCCTCGATCGAGCGGGCATCAGCCACCGCAAGGTGAACATCTGGGAGGATGCCGAGGCGGCGACCTTCGTACGCTCGGTCGCAGAGGGCAACGAGACGGTCCCGACCGTCCTCGTCGGCGACCGGGCATTGGTCAACCCATCGTTCCGCGAGCTCCGCACGGCCTTGCGCCGCACGTGAGGCACCCGGGAGCGAGGCCGCCCTGCCGGATCACGTCTCTTGCTCCTCCACCATCGCCAGGAGTCGGTCCCGCACGGACTCCCCCTGCCGGCGAGCCGGGGAGTCGGCGATCCGCCACCCCTTGCGAGACGAGTAGGTCAGGGCCGGTTGATCGAGCCGGCCCTCACCGACCTCCTTCACCTCGGCCAGAAACAGCGTGTGATCGCGAACTTCGATGCGATCGAGGACCTCGCAATAGAGCCACGCGATGCAGTTCCGCACCACCGGCCGACCGCCGGCTTCGGCGAGGTAGTCACC
>JBFFFX010000234.1:0-4798 GCA_041557775.1 Acidimicrobiia bacterium
CCCTATCTCGTTGCGAAGGGTGGACGGATGGACAAGTCGCGTGGACGCAAGCCGGGGCGAAGTGGCGGTGATCGTCGCGGCTCGTCTGGGAGCGGCCGGCGAGGAGGATCGGGCCGCACCCCACAAGGAGGTGGCGGGCGGGGCCGGCCTCGAACCGGCGCCGAGAGGCACAAGGACCAGTCCGCTCGCCGAGAGCGCGATTCGGGTGCCGCAAAGCCTCGGCGGCGTGATCTCCAGGGTGCCGCCGCCAACCTTCCCAATTGGGTCGTGGAGGCCTTGGAGCGGGTGACGCCGCCGAAGCGTGTCGGAGCCGCGCTCACCGCATTGGGCGAGGCGTCGGACGCGTTTGCGGCAGGGTCGTACCAGCGAGCGATGCGTCAAGCGCAAAAGGCAAAGGAGCTGGCGCCCCGCGACGCGACGATTCGAGAGATTCTGGGGCTCGCGGCGTACCGGCTCGGCGACTGGCGGATTGCGCTCGCCGAGTTGCGGGCGTTCCGCCGCATGGCCGGGGAGACGACGCACCTGCCCGTCGAGATGGACGTGTTGCGCGCAATGGGGCGTCCGAGCGATGTCGAAGCCGCGTGGAAGACGCTCCAGGAGCGCCGGGGCCGGCCTGCGGTGATGAAGGAAGGCGCCGTCGTCTACGGCTCGCACCTGATCGACCAGGGCGATCTCGATTCCGCCTGGGCGGTCGTCGCACCAGATCGCATGGCCCGTGATCCGTTTCCGGAGGATCTCCGGCTCTGGTACGTCGCCGCACGGGTCGCAGCCCTGCGCAGCGACCCCGCCACGGCGACGAAGTTGCGCAACGCAATCCTCGAACACGATCCGTCCTTCCCGGGGATCGATGAGCTCGAGACCCTGATCGCGCGGGCGTGACGCCCTTCGCCGTGCGCGTCGTGTCACATCGAAGTCGTACGGTGGTGACCCCGCACTCCCCAGATCGGAGAGAGCGGACATGGATCTCAATGTGGTCGTCCTGCACGGACGACTGGCAACGGCGCCCGAAGTACGCGAACTCGAGTCGGGGGTCCGCATGATCAGGTATCTGGTCACGACGCGAGCTGAGGAGCCGCGGCGCCGCGTCGACGTGCTGCCCGTCACGCTGTGGGAACCGAGCGCCGATCTTGCCGCCCGGCCCGGTGAGGTCGGCGATCGAGTGTGGATCGCTGGGTCGGTGCAACGTCGCTTCTGGGCATCGCCGGACGGTCGCAAGAGCGGGATCGAGATCGTTGCCCATGCCGTGCAGACGCCGGCCGAGAACTGCGAGTCCTTGGGCGCAGGGTCCGCCGACTTCCTGATTTCCGAGGAAGGGTAGATTCCGCGTATGCGTCGAGTCGCGATCGCATCAGGATCTCCGCTCTCGGCCAAGGCCGGTGCAGCGGTCGCGGACGCCGGAGGCAACGCGGTGGACGCTGCGATCGCCGCCATGGTCACCGCGATGTGCACCGACCCGGGCGTGATCGCTCCCGGGGGCGGCGGCTTCATCGTTGTCTCCGAGCCGGGCAGCCATCCGGTTGTCATCGACGCGTACGTCGAGATGCCCGGTCGGAACGCTCCGGAGGACGCCTGGGGGAATGGGACTCCGGTGTTCATGAAGTACGGCGGAGCGACTCGCACGATCGTCGGCTACGGATCGGTTGGCACCCCAGGCATGTTCGCCGGACTCGACCTTGCCGCACGCCGGTTCGGCTCCATGCCCTGGCGGGAGCTGCTCCAGCCGGCCATCGAGGCGGTCTCGAACGGGTTTCCGCTCTCACAAGCCTCGGGTGACTACTTGGCCTATGCCCATGAGGTGATCTTCGGGTGGGATCCACCATCGCGTGAGATTCTGCACCATGAGGACGGCACCCACCTCCGAGAAGGGGATCACGTCGTCATCCCCCACCTGGCAGACTCGCTGCGGGCCATTGCGGAGGATGGCGTCGGCACGCTGTACGGCGGTGACCTCGGAGCCCAGATCGCCAGTGCCGTCGCGGCCAACGGTGGTCTGCTCACCTTGCAGGACCTGGCCGCTTACGAGCCGATGGAGCGGGTACCGGCGCACATCGATCTCGGCGGGTGGGAGGTCTACACGAACCCGCCTCCGGCCCTCGGAGGAGCCTGCATGGCCGCGATCACGACGTTGGCCTCGGCGCGCGGCTTTCGATCGTGGTCGGCGGAGGACATCCCCGTGCTCGTCCGTGCACAGCGGGCCGTGCTGGACTACCGGGCGGCGATTCCTCCCGACCGCGATGTCGCCGAAGGAAAGGTCGCGGAACTGCTCGAGGCTGCCCGCATGGGGGATCTGAAGCGGTTGCAGAGCTCGCCGTCCACGACGCACACCTCTGCAGTGGACACCGACGGCATGGCCTGTGCCATGACAGTGTCTGCCGGATATTGCTCGGGGGCTCTGCCGGCCGGCACCGGCTTCTACCTCAACAACTGCCTTGGAGAGCTGGAACTGCATCCGGCCGGCTATCACGGCCTCGAGCCCGGCGAGCGACTCGTGTCGAACATGGCGCCGACGGTGGCAGTCCGCAAAGACGCCGCGCTGGCGCTCGGTTCCCCGGGCGCGTCCCGTATCACCACGGCCGTCAGCAGCGTGCTCATCAACTTCCTTCTGCACGGCATGTCACTGAGCGATGCCGTCGACCACCCCCGCCTGCACACGGAGATCTTCGAGGGCCGGCCGACGATTGCCTATGAGCCCGGCATCCCGGTGGAGTCCATCGACGGGCTGGACGTCCGCCGCTTCCCGGATCTCTCGATGTACTTCGGCGGTGTGCAAGCGGCCATCGCCGACGAGGTGGCGGGACTCTTCGCCGTCGCCGATCCCCGCCGCACCGGCGGCGTCGCCCGCGGCGGCTGAACCGACGGCAGCTCCCGCGAGGCCCGATGCTGAGCGGCATTCGTGGTGCCGGACGCCTGCCCACCAGCCAGCGTCAATACGGTGGCCACGGGAGCGGCGGCCGGTCGTCCGGCGGCTCCGGATGCACGCCGCGCCGCTCCAATCCGCGCACTCGCCGGCGGAGGGCGAGTAGCTCCGCACGGCCGAGCAACTCCTCCACACGGTTTCCGAGGTTCGCGTCCAGGGCAGCTCGCACGTCTCGCAGCGCAGTGACCAGCACGGCGGGGAGTCGTTCGCCGGCGAAGACCCACAGCACGGTGCGCAGCTTGTCATCCACATGGAAGGTGAGACCGTGGTCGATGGCGACGAGGCGGCCATCCCCGCGACGCAGGATGTGTCCAAGCTTGCGATCGGCGTTGTTGCACACGAGATCGAGCACGGCGATGGGCCAGAGATCGGGCGACGCGGTCCGCACCAACCCCAGAGGATCGAACGCCTCGTCCTCATCGATGAACCGTTGCACCGACCCGGGGCCGTAGATGCCGTCGCCCAACGCGGTTTCCGGTACTACTCCCAGCCCCATTGCCTCGGAGACCTCGTACGTGAGTACTTCTCGCGCCGCCAGGGTGTCCATCTCAAAGTCCCAGAGCGGCCGCTCGCCCGCCACGGGCTTGTAGACGACCCGCTCTCCCTTGTCGGTCAGGCCGAGCAATGTTGCGTTGGAGGCCGCCGCGAACCGCCCTTCGACGGACACCACGTGGGGATGCCAGGGCGCCACGGGGCGGTCAGGGGCGGTGATGGCGCAAGTCGCCGTTGGTGGTCGGGCAGACGTGCCCTTCCGGGTCGATGGCGAGACCGCAACGGGGGCACTTGGGCCTGCCGGCAGCGGCGGCGGACCGCGCCGTGTGCACCGCGGCATCCAGCTGGGCCGGGTTCACGAAGAAGCTGACGGCGCCGACCTGATTGTCCGTCGGGATCAGCTCGATCTCGATGCGGCCCAGGGGCTCGTCGTAGGCGAGGCGGATGTTCGCGACGCGGAAGGCTACGGCCGTCGGCTCTGCTACCTCGCCGAGTTCGATGTGCGCGCCCGCTCCGGTGAACCCGAACCGCGTGAGCAGACGGGCGCCTTCCTCGGCCAGCGCCGTGACCTGCGCTTTCTCGAGGAGGTACCAGGTGGTGTGGCCTCCAGTTTCGACTTCGAGCAGAAACGTTCTCCGGCCCGGCACACCGACGAACCCGGGGACGAAGCGCGCGAGGTCGGGCGGTTCGGTCACGACGCCTCCAGAGCCTCGAAGGTGTGGTTCACGACCGGAACCCGGACCGACCCGGCCGCTGCAATCTCGATGACACTCATGCTTGTAGGTCCGACGTGAAGGCGGTGAATGAGATCGACCGGCATCCCGAGGTAGTGGCACAACAGGGCGCGAATGACATCGGCGTGACTGACGATCACGACCTCGACTTCTCCGTGCAGCGAGGCCAGGCCCTCCAAGGCGGCGACTGCCCGTGCCTGGACTTCGTGGAGGGTTTCCCCCTCGGGGAAGCGGAACCGAGAGGCGTTTGCCATCAGCCGGTTCCATGCCTTGAGCCGGGCGAGGTCCTTGAGGCTGCGTCCCGACCATGTGCCGTAGTCGGCCTCTACGAACCCACGGTCGGTCAGCGGGGTGAGCCCGTGTGGCACGGCGATGATCCTGGCCGTCTCTCGGCAACGACGAATGGGCGACGAGTAGACCGCGGCGATCTCGCGTTTCGTGAGCCGTTCTGCGGCGACCCGAGCATCGAGCTTCCCCTTGTCGGACAGCGGCACACCGGGGAGCCGTCCGGTGAGCACCTTGCCGGTCTCATTCGTGACACCATGACGGACGAGGAGAGCTCGCATGCACTCAGGTTACCCCCGGCTGCTCGCGAACCTCCCGGTAGCATCGGTGTCATGGATGTCTCGACCTTCGTTCGCCTTGCGCTCGATCC
>JBFFFX010000235.1:0-4791 GCA_041557775.1 Acidimicrobiia bacterium
ACCGGCGGAAATCCTTCGTGAAGTGCTCCCGGATCACGCGCAGCACGAGCGGCGGCTCGGCGTGGATCAGCGCCGGTGCCGGGGTGGATCGCTTGGCGTCGATCTCGTCCCAGATGCTCTTGAGGCGGTCGATGTCCGCCTTGAGATCCTCGCGCGTGGCCCCCTCGGCGGCGGTACGGACGATGACGCCCATCCCCTTCGGGCGGATCTCGGCGATGATCTCGCGCAACCGGCGCCGCTCCTCGTCGGGAAGCCGGCGAGAGATACCCTTCACGTCGGGGTCGGCGGCGAGCACGAGGTAGCGACCCGCCAGGCTGACCTGGTTGGTCAACCGGGCGCCCTTCTTGCCCATGGCATCCTTGACGACCTGCACGAGCACCGAGTCTCCCGGCTTGAGGACCATCTCGATCCTCGGCCGCTTCGCCTCGACCTCGGCCTCGTCGTAGTTGACGTCACCCGCGTAGAGGACCCCGTTCTTCCCCTCGCCGAAGTCGACGAAGGCGGCCTCCATGCCGGGCAACACGTTGCGCACCTTGCCCATGTAGACGTTGCCGACGAGCGACTGCTGGTCGGAACGGGCCACGTAGTGCTCCACGAGCACGGGACCCTCCAGCACGACGATCTGGGTTTGGTGGGGGCTGGTGCGGACCAGCATCTGCTTGCGCGCCGTGTCCGGCGGCGCCACGATCTCCAGATGAGGCCGGTACGAGCGCCGGCCATCGTCGCGCCGGGCGCCGCTGCGGTTGCGCGAATCACGGCGCCCTCGCTGGTTCGAGCCGCGGCGATCGGCGGCGCGGCGCTGTTGGTTGCCGCCGGACTTGCGCCGCGGCGAAGCAGCGGGCTGCTTCTTTTCGGGCGACTTCCGTTCAGGCGCCTCGCGGAAGCGGCGAACGGTCACGGCTTCGCCGCGAACGCTGCGCTCCTTGCGGTCCTCGGTCGCAGCGCCGCGACGGACAACCCGCGCGGACTTTCTGCGGAACAATGACATGTAAATACTCCTTGGTCTGCTGCGCTTCGCAGCGAATCACGTACCCCGGCCCACCGGCGTTGCGCAGCGCTGAGTTCGCACGACACCGCAGCACCCTGGCTGAAGCGCGGTCAGAGGCGTCGGTGACACAACCGCCGAGAGGGGCGGCGAGCACGAGCGTTGGCAGAGTGAGAGAACTCGGCATCGTGTCTCCGAGGGCGAACTCGCATCGGCCGCAACGCGGCCCGGTTCGCAGCAGGGTAGCACGCGAGGCCGCGAAGTCGAGAGACGCTTCGCCGGCCGCTCGCAGGTGGCGGCACTGCAGGCACTGCTACCCTCGAACGCCATGATGCGACGACCTGAGCAAGGTTGGATCGAGGTCATCAGCGGGCCGATGTTCTCGGGGAAGAGCGAAGAGCTCATCCGCCGGATCACGCGTTACCGCCTGGCGCGAATCCCCACGCAAACCTTCAAGCCGGCATTGGACGATCGGTATTCGGCGACCGAGGTCGTGTCTCATTCGCAGTTGTCGACGGCAGCGCAGCCGATCACCGATGCGGCGAGCTTGCTACGCGCCGTGGAGGACCGGACCGTGGTCGTCGGCATCGACGAGGGTCAGTTCTTCGACGCCGGACTCGTCAACGTCGCCGCTGCCCTCGCAGGCGCAGGAAAGCGCGTGATCATCGCCGGTCTCGACCTCGACTACCTCGGGCGACCCTTTGAACCGATCCCGTCTCTGATGCTCAGGGCCGAGTACGTGACGAAGTCCCTCGCCGTCTGCCACAGGTGCGGTGGTCCGGGGCTGTTCACCCAGCGGGTCGTGGAATCCGACGAGCTCGTCGTCCTGGGCGCAACCGACGCCTACGAAGCTCGCTGCCGGCGCTGCTACGACCCGCACGAGTCGCGGCAAGAGGCCCTCGACATCTCGGACGGCTCCTAGGCGGGGAAGCCATCCTGGCGTCGCCCGGTCACAGAATCTGACGCTCCCCGGGCACGGGAGAGCGCCGCATCCACACCGAATGACCCAGCCCGAGCGCAACGCTCATCGCGATGAACGCCGACCCGCCTGATGACAGGAACGGGAGCGGCAGCCCGGTGACCGGCATGATCTGCAGCGTCATCCCGACGTTCACGAAGACGTGGAACGCGATGAAGGCGGCGACGCCGATCGCGACCAGCTGGGAGAACCGGTCGCGTCCATTCGCCGCCGCGGCCAGCAGTCGCCACACGATGATCGCGTACAGGGCGATCACGACCGAGCCACCGATGAAGCCGAGCTGCTCCCCCACCGCGGTGAAGATGAAGTCCGTTGCCTGCTCGGGCACGAAGTTCAGGTTCGTCTGCGTCCCTTCGAACAACCCCTTGCCGAGGAACCCACCCGACCCGATCGCGATCTTGCTCTGCGTCTGGTTGTACAGCGCGGTCGCGGCGAGGTCGTCGGTCGGATCGAGGAAAGCCACCAGCCGGGTGACCTGATACGTCTTGAGGGCGTTCACCTGGAACAGCGCGACCGACCCGACGATCACCGACAACAGGAGAAACACCAGCTGCCGCCAGGTCGTGCCGGCGACGAAGAGCATCACGGCTCCGATGAAGGCGAGGACGAGCATCGTTCCCAGGTCGGGCTGCCGGAAGATCAGCACTGCGGGGATTCCGACGAGCACGGCCGATCGCGCCAAGTGGTACCAGCGCAGCGACGAGCCCACTGCCGTGGCAAGCAATGCAGCGAGCGCGAGGATCACCGCGACCTTCGCGAACTCGGACGGCTGAAGCTGGAACGGCCCGAGGGCGATCCACCGGTTGGCGCCCTTGCGGAAGTCGCCGAGCGGGGTGAGCACCAAGAAGAGGGCGCCGAGCGCACCGAAGTAGAGGGCCGGCGTGACCAGGCGCATCGTACGGCCGTCGACGAGCGAGGCCACGACGAATCCGACCACGCCGACAACGGCGAAGATCGCCTGGCGGCGCATCAGCGCTGCAGGGTCGGCTCCCTCGGCGACGAGCCGTGGGGCCGACGCCGTGTAGACCATGAGGATGCCGAGCCCGCCCAATCCGAGGAACGCAAGGACCAGAAAGAGGTCGGGCCGCAACGGCCGCTCTCGCTGCAGGACGGTCGGATCGACGCGGCCGCGACTCGTGACGACCATCAGTCTGCTTCCTCGCCGGCGACGATCTCGGTCATGCCTGCCTCACCGTTCATCAGGAACTGGAGCACGCGGCGTGCCGTCGGCGCAGCTATGCGGCCCCCGGACCCTCCACGCTCGATCAAGGTGACGACGACGTAGCGCGGATTCGTGATCGGGGCCACGCCGACGAAGACCGCCGTATCGACGTCCTCCTCGGCCGTCTCCCCCTTGATGATCTCCGCCGTCCCGGTCTTCCCTCCGACGAGCTCGACATTCTCCCCGAAGTCCTCGAAAGCGCTCCTCGCCGTGCCCCTCTGCCCGTTGGCGACTTGCTGCAGATCGCGGCGGAAGGCCGTCACGGTGCTCGGGGCGAGAGGAATCTGCCGGATGACGGTCGGATTGTTCTCCCGCACCGTGTTCCCGTCCTGGTCCGAGATGGTGGCCACCACCCTCGGCTGCCACAGAGTGCCGCCGTTGATGATCGCGGCGTACGAGTTGGCGAGCTGCAGCGGAGTCGACAGCACCGATCCCTGGCCGATGACCGCGTTCATCACGTCACCGCCCGTCCACGGTCCGTCGCGCACGACAGGGTTGTTGGGATCCTGCTCCCGCTGCATGCGCTGGAACCACTCACGATCGGGGATCAACCCGTCGCGCTCGAACGGAAGGTCGATGCCGGTCTTCTGGTCGAAGCCGAGCCGGCGGGCCCACTGCTGGAGGAGATCTTCGTCGTACGTCCCATCTCCGTCGGCGCGCCTCCGCTCCGTCCAGATCGACAGGGCGATCTCCCAGAAGTACAAGTCGCACGACGTGTGCAGACCGCTATGCAGATCGATAGGACCGTGGCCGTCACTCAACCAGTCGTTGAACACCTGCTGGCTGCCGTCGGTGAAAGCGAACTCGAGGCGGCCGTCGCAGATGTACGACCCGGTGTCCGCCTGCGCGCTGGCGTCCCGCGGAAAGATGTTCTCCTCGAGCGCCGTCACGTAGGCGACAGATTTGAAGGTCGACGCCGGCGCATAGACCCCCTGAATCGCGAAGTTGTTGAAAACGGCCAGCGACGACAGGCGGTCCCACTCCTCCTGGGAGACGCCGTCCACGAAGATGTTCGGGTCGTAGCCGGGCACCGACGCCATCGCGAGCACGTCGCCGTTGCGCGGATCGAGCACGACCCCCACGGCGCGCACCGGGCAAGCCGGGTCATCCGTCGGGTCGCACTCGGCGTCGCCGTAGGAGACGCGGGCGAGTTCGAGGCCTTGGACCAGCGACTCCTCCAGGACGCGCTGGACGTCGATGTCCAAGGTCAGCTCGAGGTTGTAGCCGGGCTCGGGCACGTCCTCTTGCAGAACGTCGACGACATCACGCGAGGCGTCGACGCCGTAGTAGATCTGCCCGGCCGTACCCCGCAGGTCGTCGTCGTACTGCCGCTCGACGCCGGCTCGCCCCACGGTGTCCGTCGGGCCGATGTCGGGCTTCTGGATGTCGGTCTCGTTCGGGTCGCCGATGTAGCCGATGATGTCCGCCGCCAGTTCGCCCTCGGGGTACACCCGCACCGGTTGCGGCTCGACCGAGACGCCCGGAAAGTCCTCGGCGTACTCGACCAGCGTCAGCGTCTGCTCCTCGGTCAGGTCCGACACGAGAAGCACGCGATCCCCGCGAGACCTCGCGTCGTCGATCGCATGCTCGACCTCGGCGACGGGG
>JBFFFX010000236.1:0-4789 GCA_041557775.1 Acidimicrobiia bacterium
CTCCAGCGCCACCAGGTCGAATCAGCAGTGCACGAATCCACCCCTTTGGTCGACGTCCAAGGATGGAGCCGCGTGCCGCGGGGCGAGCCGCTGTTTCATTCCCTCCTCGTGTTCGAGAACGTCCCGGCGCCGAGCTCATCGAGCGGACTCCTCGACATCGCCGACGTCCGCTACCTGCAGCGCAGCAACTATCCGCTGGCCCTCTTGGTGATGCCCGGAGAAGAGCTCGAGGTCATCTTCCTCTACGACGCGGACCGCTTCCCGGCGGATCTCATCTCGCGCATGTCTCGGCAACTCTTCCACGTGCTCGAAGCCATGAGCGAAGCACCGGACGCGGCCCCGGTGGAGGTACCGCTCTTCCCGGAGGCGGAGCTGCGTGAGATCCTCGACGAGTGGAACGACACGGCGGCGCGCTATCCCGCCGATCGGACGATCCATTCGCTGATCGAGGATGCGGTGCGCCGGGCGCCGGACGCGATAGCCGTTGTCGGCTCGGGGCAGACGCTCACCTACGGCGAGCTGGACGAGCGAGCGGAGCAGCTTGCGAGCGAGCTTCGCCGGCGCGGCGTGGGACCCAACGTCCGGGCCGCCATCAGCCTCGACCGATCGCCGGCAACCGTCGTTGCGATCGTCGGCGTCCTCAAGGCGGGCGGGGCCTACGTCCCGGTTGATCCGGGTCTTCCCGCCGCTCGGCTCGACTACGTGCTGACCGACACCGCAGCCGCGGCCGTGATCACGGACGCGAAGCCGGGCGACGGGTCTCCGGCGGTGCCGCACGTGGTGCTCGACGTCGCAGGCAGGCTGGCCGAACCCGGCGGCGCCGGTCGCGAAGCGCGGCGTGGCGAACAGGCCGCACCGGACGACTTGGCGTATGTGATCTACACCTCCGGGTCGACGGGCCGACCCAAGGGTGTCGAGGTGACCCATCGCAACCTCGTGAATTCCACCCACGCCAGGGTCCACGCGTACGGCGACCGGATCGATGCCTTCCTGCTGCTGTCGCCGTTCTTCTTCGACAGCTCGGTGGCCGGGCTCTTCTCCACCTTGACCCAGGGCGGCACGATCGTCTTGCCGGCCCCGCAGATGGAACAGGACGTGGGGCACCTCGCCGACCTGATCGCCGCGCACCGGATCAGCCACACGCTGGCGCTTCCCCGCCTCTACGAGCTGCTCCTGGAGCACGCCGATCCGACGCGACTCGAGTCGTTGCGATTGGTGATGGTCGCGGGCGAGGCATGTGCCCCGGATCTCGGCAGGCGTCACCACACACTCCTTCCAGAGGCGAGGCTCGTCAACGAATACGGTCCGACTGAGACAACCGTCTGGTGCACGGCGCAGGAGGTCGGTCCCGATGGGCCGGACACGGACCGGGTACCGATCGGTCGCCCCATTGCGAACACGCAGACGTACATTCTCGACGCCCGGGGACGACCCGTCCCCGTCGGTGCTGCAGGAGAGCTCCATGTGGGCGGGCTCGGCGTGGCCCGAGGCTACCTGGGCGACTCGGAGATGACCGCCGAACGGTTCGTCACGACGACCCTGGCGGACGATCCGATCCGCTTGTACCGGACCGGGGACGTTGCCCGGTACCTCGCCGACGGGACGATCGATCTCATCGGCCGAGCCGACACGCAGGTCAAGATCCGCGGCCAGCGCGTCGAGTTGGGCGAGATCGAGCGGGTCCTCGAGTCGCACCCCGCGGTGCGCCAAGCCGTGGTGAGCTTGCGAGACCGCGGCGGCGTCGCGGAGGTCCTCGTAGCCCACGTGGCGACCGACGCCGGGTCGGCCGAGCTGCGCGACTTCCTCGTCTCGCAGCTCCCGGCGCCGATGGTGCCTACTGCGATCGTCACGATGGCGACGCTTCCGCACGGGCCGACCGGCAAGGTCGACCGGCAAGCGCTCGAGCAGCTTGCGCTCGAACCGGAACGCACCACTGCGGAGTACGCCGCACCGGCGACGGACACGGAGAAACGGCTCGCCGGGATCTGGTCGGCGGTGCTCGGTGTCGACGGCGTGGGCATTGCCGACAACTTCTTCGAGCTCGGGGGCGACTCGATCTTGAGCATCCGCATCATCGCTCGCGCCCATGCTGCCGGTCTGCGGATCACGCCGCGGCAGTTCTTCGATCACCCCACCGTGGCGGAGCTGGCCGTCCTCGCCGAGGCGAACGTCGCCAACCCGGAGCGGTAGGTCAACGGCGCAGCCGCTTGCGGGCGCGGCGCAGGTACTCCTTGACCTGGGCGACGACGTGCTGGGTGGCGCCGCTTGCGTCGTGGCGCCACGAATCGGCGGGAATCGTGACGGCGTGGCTCGTTGTGCCGCCCGTAGTGAGGAAGCGCTGCTCGTGTTTCGTGCGGACAGGGCCGAAGCCCGCCGAGGTGCGCACGATCACCAGCGCCTCGTGGTCCGGCGTGGCCTCGATGATGCCGTCGAAGGTCACACGGAAGTCGCGGGGAACGCCCGTGGGCAGGTCGGGGACGCGGTACTCGAAGATGGCGTAGGAGAACGCGGACCGTTCGAGCACGCGGTAGCCGGTGAAGACCACCGGCCACGACCTGCCAGCGTCCGTGATCGAGAAGTGATCGCCGATGTAGGCCTCGAGGCGGTCTCGTGCGGCGAGGATGCTCTGTTTGGCGCCCGACTCGTCCATGGGCAGCTCGGTTCCCAGGGCAACGTTGAGATCGCTGATCGGAAACTGCACCGTGCCCGTGACGGAGGCCCCTTCGACCTCGACGGTCGCGTAGCTGTGGGTGCCGCTGTGACCGTGGGCGACCCGGCGCGGTCGCCACCGGCGACTCGACAGATTCGACATCTTCCTGGCCATGTTCCCCCTCTTCGGCGGCCCCTTCCCGGCTACGGGATCAGCGGAGCGCACCTTACACCGCCCGAGTACGCGGAAGGCACGGTCACAAGAGCGCCTCGACCGCCCGAGTGGCCCGCTCGTCCTCCTCGTAGCCCAGAAAGGTGCGACGCATGTGCATGACCCGCGTGCGACAGCGGTCGTCAGACAGGACCGAGGTGATGCGGCGGCGGATCTCGCCGGCGGAGTCCTGCTGCCGATCGCCGACTTCGCCGAGCCCGTGGTACGCAACGCGGGCGGCGTTGCCGCGTTGGTCGAGGAAGTCGAAGGGATACAGCACCATGGGAACCCCCGCCCGGATGCACTCGTTCACGCTGCTGATGCCGGCATGGTGGAGGGCGACGTCGGCGTGGTCGAGGACCTCCATCTGCGGCGCCCAATCGAAGAGGTGGACGTTGTCGGGCACGGTCCCGAGGAGATTGCGATCGATGCGGCTTCCGAGCCCGACGACGAGGTCCCAGTCGCGGTCGGCAGCGTCTATCACCCGCCGTAAAAAGGCCCGGTCGTCGCCTTTGTGCCACGCGCCGAACGCGCAGTACACGAGCGCCGAGGAGGCCCCCGTGCGCCGTCGCGCAAACAGCTCCTCGAGACGCGCAACGGTGGCCTCCTGCGCGGGACCCGCGACGCGGCGATGGGGGTTGAGCACCGGACCGGCATAGGTCAGCCCTGGAGCCGGTTCATGGGGGAACTCAAGCTCCCACGCATTGAACGTGATCATCGGAAGCGACGGGAACACGACGGGGATCAGCCACTCGTTGGCTGCCGTGCCGCGGTCGAAATCGAAGCCTGTCCGGGCGGCGAGTGCCCGGAGCACCGTCATGCGATCCGTGCCGAGCCTGGTCACCCGCTGCCGCATCGCCGCCAATCGTCGCGCGGTCCGGAAACGGAGCCATGCCCACTCGATGCCGGCTCGAGTGCCGCGGAGACCCGTGCCCGGCGAGATATCGGTGTGGAGTGGCGGCAGTCCCGGCCGCTTCCACACCGAGAGCATCGTGGTCCACACCGCGACGGGCGTCCTGCCCGCAGCGGCCGTGATGATGTGGGCCGGCAGCTCGGCGTCGATGAGCAGCAGATCGGGCTCGAGCGCGTCGAGATCGCGAGCCATCCCGGCCGGATCGAGGGCATCTACCGCGGTAGCGCGTCGTCGCTGGATATCGCCGAGCCGGCGCAGCCGCAGCGCTGCCCGTAGCCCGGACGGAAGCCGCTGCGGTGGGTCGCCGTCGGGTGCGATTCGAACGTAGCTCATGCCCTGCATGGCCACTTGGGTGTCGAGGTCCGCCGGCGCCACAACGGTGGCGTCGTGGTTCCGAGCGGCGAGCCGCAGCACGATCTCGCAAGCGACGTTCACCCGGCCTGCCATCTGGCTCGTCGCGATCACGATACGGGCGATGGTCCGATCCTCCCTCAGTGCGCCCGGTCCGCAACGACGCGAGAGCGGCGGGCGGGGCGTGGTCCCAGTGCGACGCGGTGCATGGCTGAACGGCTCATGCGTCGCTGCCCGGTCCCACGATCCACTCGCTCACGTTGTCGATCAATGTCTGCTGTGCGTCCAGGGAGGAGAACCCGGAGAGGTCGCCTTCCACGGTCACCACGTCGACGAGGGACGAATACTGGGCGAGGAGGTCGCCGAGTGGCCCGTCGCAGGCCGCGGCGAAATGCTCGTAGGTCGCGTCTTCCTTCCCGAACAGCAGCAGGAGTCGTATGCCCCGATGGAAGAGACTGGTGAGTTGGCCCAGGAGATCGTCGAGAATCTGCGCCTGAGCGCGGTCGCGGCGGTCGTCGCCCAGGTCCTCTTCCTGCGGGCGCCGCGCTCGAAGCTTCTTGACGATGCTCCGCCACTTGAGCTGGACGTACTTGAGGTAGACGCGTCGTGTAGCCGGTTGCAGCCATCCCCTGAGCGCGTCCCGGCGCAACCCCTGGCGCACGGCA
>JBFFFX010000237.1:0-4753 GCA_041557775.1 Acidimicrobiia bacterium
CCCTTCCCCGGCACGATCGTCCTGGCCGTCCTCTGCGACGAGGAGGGCATGATGCTCGGCGTCAAGGACTTCGTCGCACGAGGCCATGCGGCCGGCGTGGACGGGGCCATCGTCTGCGAGCCCGAGGCCGGCGAGGTATGCACGTCCCAAAAGGGGGCGATGCGGCTGCGGATCGACGCCCAAGGGGTCATGGCCCACGGGGCGATGCCGCACCAGGGGAAGAACCCGATCCGCGCCCTCGTGCACGCCTGCGATGCGCTCGAGGCGATCGAACGTGAGCTGCAGCACACCCACGGCGAGCATCCGCACCTCGGCCTCCCCTACGTCACGCCCACGGTGCTCCAGGCAGGATCGATGCCCCAGCTCAACGTGATCCCGGCCGACGCCTCGCTGGCGCTCGACATTCGGTCGACCCCGGGCATCGATCACTGGGACCTCGTTCGGAAGATCGAGCGCGCCCTGCAGCCGGTGACCGAAGCCACCGGGGTCACGTTCACCTTCAAGGTCATCGACGAGCGCCCGCCGACGGAGACACCCGAAGACGATCCGGTCGTGCGGGCCGTGTACGCCGCCCACGAAGCGGTGACCGGCGAAACGCCTCGGTACGGAGGTGTGCCCGGCACCACCGACGGCACGATTCTGTGGCGGGACGCCGGCATTCCCGTCGTCGTGTACGGCCCGGGCGGCAAGTGGATCGCCCACCAGGTTGACGAATACGTCGAGATCGACGACCTCACCCGCTGCGCCGACGTCTACGTCGACGCCGCCCTGCGCTTCCTGCGGGGGGATTAACGCCCCGCAGGCCTACAGCGGGGGCGTGAACCTGCCGTCGACGGCGAGCCAGCCGCCGTCGACCACGAGCAGCGATCCGGTGACGAACGAGGCCGCCTCCGAAGCCAGGTACACGATGGGACCGGCCATCTCGATCGGCTGCGACCACCGGCCGAGGGCGCTCTTGGTGGCGTAGGCCTCGTACCACTCGGGCACGTTCTTGATCTGCTCCGTCAAGGGCGTCTCGACGACGCCGGGAGCCAGGGCGTTGACGCGCACGCCGTTCGGGCCCAGCTCTGCGGCGAGCGTCTTCACGAGCTGGAGCACACCCGCCTTCGTGGCGGCGTACACGCCTTGGCCGGGCTCGACCACCTGGGAACGGATCGAGCTGATGACGATGATGCTGCCGCGGCCACGCTCCGCCATCCCCCGACCCGCCGCCGTCATCACGTTGAACGTCCCCCGCAAGTTCAGATCGACGACGCGGTTGAACTCGTCGTCGCTGAGCGTCAGCATCTGTTTGCGGACGTTGATGGCCGGGGTCGTCACCACGATGTCCGGGGCGCCCATCGCGGCCGCGATCGACTCCGGGTCGGCAATGTCGACCCGGGCGCTTCTGGCGCTGCCCCCGTCTGCGGTGATGACGTCGGCGGTCACGGCAGCCGCTGCCTCGTCGACATCGGCGCACGTCACGTGCGCCCCGAACGCGGCGAGAGCTTCCGCCCCGGCCTTGCCGATGCCGCTGCCGGCGCCGATGACGAGCGCGTCGCGACCGGTCAGGTCGAACAGGTGGCGGTACATGTCGAGGGTGCTCATGGCGTAGACCCTAGTGAGCCGGCGCGGGCGGCCCTCGGCGCGCGTCACGGTCGGCGGGTGCCCGACGCAAGGCGCGCCATGCCTGAAAACCGCCGTCGAGATCGGTGGCTCCTTCGACGCCGAGGTCTTGAAGAACGGCCGCCGCGAGGCTCGACGCATACCCCTCGTCGCAGAAGATGACGACTCTCTGATCGGGCTCGAGGTCGACGATGCGGTGGGCGGACGACGGCGCCAGCCGCCACTCGAGCACGTTGCGATCGATCACGAGCGCCCCGGTCATCTCGCCGTCCCGCTCGCGCAGCGCTACCGGCCGGATATCGACGACGATCGCTCCCGCGGCAACCTCGGCATCGAGAGATGCCGCAGAGACGCGGTCGAGCCTCGACCGAGATTGTTCGAGCAGCTGCTCGAGCCGCACATCCGCCACGTCGTTTGCATCCTCTCCGATCGGATCATCCCTGCCGGCGATGCACGCCAGCCTACGCCGGGCGAGGGCGATCGGGAGCGCAGGGCGGCGACATTCGACCCTGTTGCGCATCCTCGTCACCACGTACCGTCAACGGGAGCAGAAGTCGAGGAGATCTCATGAGGGGTTCCCCCACTCCCGGGTCCCACTGGGACGGGGCCGTACGAGAGGCCGACTGCCTCTCCGTCCGAGAGGGCCGTCTCCTCATCGAAGGATGCGACACCGTGGAGCTGGCGCAGCGTTTCGGGACCCCGCTGTTCGTGTTCTCCGAGCATCAGCTGCGGGCCAACGTGCGGCGGTTCCGCGACGCGTTTGCCCGCGGGTGGGACGGCCCGGTCGACGTGCTGCCGGCGATGAAGGCGAACACGCTGCTGGCGGTCCGGAGGATCCTCAGCAATGAGGGCGCCGGCGCCGACATCTACTCGCCGGAGGAACTCGACGGGGCGCTCCGCAGCGGTGTCGACCCTGCCCGCGTGTCGGTCAACGGCGGCGGCAAGACGACCGAGCACATCCGGCGATGTGTCGAAGCCGGCGTACGCATCACCGTCGAGGACGTCGGCGAGATCGACCTGATCCAAGAGGCCGCAGCCGCGGCGGGCCGCACCGCCGAGATCCGGCTCCGCGTGAAGCCTGCGGTGCCCAACCTGTGGCGGCGGAACGACTTCACGCAACTCACCGTCCCCATCGATCTGGGAATTCAGGTCTACAAATCGGGTATCCCACCCGAGTACCTGCCGGAGATGGGTCGCCGGGCACTGGCCATGCCCAACATCGACATGGTGGGCATCCACTTCCATGCAGGGCGCCACCACCCCAGCCTGTGGTTCTGGGAGGGCCTGATGGCACGCTACGCCCGACTGATCGGCGAGCTGTCCCGCGCCTGGGGAGGCTGGCTGCCCCGCGAGATCGACATCGGCGGCGGGATGGCCAGCCCTCGGGACCCGCACAACAAGGAGTTCTCTCGCTCGGAGTTCCTGCTCACCGCCCTCGGCTATCCGTTCCTCGTCGGGCTACGCGGGCTCGGCGAGAAGCTCTACCACAAGGCGCTCGGCAAGATCGTCGCCACCCTCACTTCGCATCCCGAGCCAAAGGCGCCACCCACGATCGAGGAGTACGGGGCCGCCATCACCACGGCGCTCCGCCGCGGCTTGGCCAAGGAGCGCATCCCGACGTCGGGCGTGCGGCTGCAGCTGGAACCGGGCCGGGCCCTGTATGGCGACACCGGCATCCACCTGAGCAGAGTGAAAGTCGTGAAACGGCAGACCCAGCCGTTCCCGTACACCTGGGTTCTGACGGACACGACCTACTTCTTCCTCGCCGCCGGCGTGCTGGAGCACAATCGCCATCCGTTCGTCGTCGCCGATCGCGCCGACGACCCCGCCACCCAGACGGCGGACCTCGTCGGCCACTCGTGCTACGCCGACCAGATCGTCCTCGCCGCCCGCCTCCCGCACGTTGCCCAGGGCGACGTGATCGCGTTCCTCGAGGCGGGCGCCTACCAGGAAAGCTCGGCATCGAACTTCAACGCGTTGCCGCGCCCGGCGTCGGTGCTCGTCCACGACGACCTTGCCGAGGTGATCAAGCGGGCCGAGACCGTGGACGACGTGTACTCCCGGGACGTCGTACCCGAGCGGCTGCTCGTCCCCCGAGTCGAGGTTCCGACATGACGAACGACACCGCCACCTGGGTCGTTGCGGCACTCGAGCTGGTTGCCGCCGTGGGGATAGCGATCTACTGGGTGACCTGGTTTCGCGCCAACCACACTGCAGAGTGGCTGCCCCCGGGATACGTCGAACACGAGGCGCCGTTCGTGTTCTCGGACTCGGCGCTGGCCCTCGTGCTCCTCGCCGCCGCCGGTCTCCAGATCGCCGAGGAGCCGCTCGGGGAATCTTTGGGTCTGATCGCCGCTGGGATGATGGTGTTTCTGGGGATCCTCGATCTCGCCTACTTCGCTCGCACCGGGCTGTTCCGCCGGGACCGCAACGGCCCGCTCAACGCCGCGCTCGTTGCGGGAACCCTCACCCTCGCTGCCATCCTGATCGTGAGGTTCGCGTGATGGATTGGCAGACAAGCCACGCCGTGGTGACCGGCGGCTCATCCGGGATCGGGCTGGCCACCGTGCGCCGTCTGGCGACCCTCGGAACCAAGGTTTCGGTGATCGCCCTCGGGGATGAGGACCTGGATCGCCTGGCGGCAACACCTCCCCCGGGTCCGCGCACGGTGTTCACTGCGGCAGCCGACGTCGGCGACCAGGTCGCGGTCGCCGACGCCATGGCGGATTGCATCGAACGGCACGGACCTTGCGATGTGCTGATCACGTCGGCCGGGGTGGCGAGACCCGGCTACTTCCTGGAAATGACGACCAATGAGTTCGATCGCCAGATGCGGGTGAACTACTTCGGCACGCTGCACGCCGTCCGCGAAGTCGCACCGTCGATGATCGAGCGGCGCGGCGGCAGCATCGTCGGTGTGGCGTCCGCGGCGGGGTTGCTCGGTGTATTCGGCTATTCCGCGTACGGTCCGACGAAGTACGCGGTCCGTGGTCTGTGCGAAGTTCTCCGCACCGAGCTGCGGCCGCACGGCATCCACGTGGGATGCGCATACCCCACCGATGTGGACACTCCGCAGCTCGCCGGCGAGGAGCCGTTCAAGCCGGCAGAGACCGCGGCAATCTCCGGATCGATCGTGCCGATCGCACCC
>JBFFFX010000238.1:0-4734 GCA_041557775.1 Acidimicrobiia bacterium
CGAACCACGCCGTCACCAAGATCAATCCGAAGACGAGGAGCCCGGTGAGAATCGGGCCCGGACCCTGACGCTCGAGGCGCTCGAAGTCGACCTCGAATCCGGCCAGGAACATCAGCAACAGCAAGCCGAGCTCGGCGAGCAGCGCGATGAACTCGAAATCCGACGTGCCGCTCTTGACGACGTCGAGCACCTGGGGGCCGATCGCCAGCCCGAACAGGATCTCGAGCACGACGGCAGGAAGGCCGACCTTTCGGGCAAGCAGCGGGAGGAAGAACGCACCGAGCCCGATGAGGATCAGCGTCTCCCAGCCCGGGAGCGCCGTCGTACCCTCCGCGGCGAGAAAGACGACCCCGCTCATTGGCCGTGTGCGGGCACGAGCAGGACCGAGCTGCGAACCCTCCTCACGAGGTGTCCGGTGATCCCCAGACGCCACGGGACCATCGGAAGGCTCGGCATCGTGATCACCAGGAGGCTTGCTCCGGCCGACAACTCGTCCATGACGCGAACGGGGTTGCCCCGCCGCACACGCCGCCGCACGTGAACCCCCTGGACCGCCGCCTCCTCCCGCAACCACGCCGCCGACATCCGTGCGTCCTCGACGGCATCGGGACCGGAGACGAACGTCGCCGGCACGACGGAGACGCCGACCAGCATCGCTCCGGAGGAGCGGGCGAGGTCGATGGCGGCACGGCCGGCCGCCTCACCGGAGACCGTGCGGCGTGCCGGTACGAGGATGCTCGAATACGGGTGCCGACCACGGCTCAAGAGAACCGGGACACCGCACCGAGCTGCCGTGTTGATGACCTTCGTCGCTCGCAAACGGCCCAGCATCCGCCGGTCGGTCGGCGCAGGAACGGCAACGGCGCCGACGCTCTCTGCCACCGACAGGCGCGCCAGCGCATCCTGCAACGAACCTCGGACCGGCCGTGCATCCACCGCGACGCCCTCCGCCTTGGCCTCGAGCTTCTCGAGCAGGTGCTCGACTTGCTCGGCACGGCTCACATCGCGCTCCACCGCGAGGTCGCGGTGCAGGACCATGAGCTCGTCCGCCTGAGAGTTGCGCACCAGGCTGAGCGCCTCGGAAACGGTGACATCGAGATCATCCGAGCTGTCCAGCACGACCGCGACTTTGCGCCCGAAGTTGAGCGGAAAGCGAGACTCCCCGGAAGTGAAGGTGTCCACGATCCCGGCGTAGTCCGCCGCTGCGCCGACCACGGTCACGCGGTCGCCCACCTCGAACTGGGTCGCGCCGTGCGGAATGATGAGTTCGTTGTTGCGGAGCACGGCGGCGACGACCCACGTCTTGGAGTGGAGCTGACGGAGCCGCTTTCCGCGGACCGGGGAGTCCGGAGCGACGACGAACTCGACTGCCTCCGCCTTTCCCTGGGCAAACGCGGTCGACGCAACCCGCCTCGGCTCGAGCATCACCTCGACGTGCCGCGCCGTCAGCTGGTCGGGGGCGTACACCGGAACGTTGAGCGCGCGATAGTCGGCGACTCGGTCCGGGTCGGCGGCGACGGCGACCACGCGCAGCAGGCCGACGTCCAATGCGATCTTGACCGCCTCCACATTGCGGTCGTCGTCGTCCGACGCGGCGACCAGCGCATCGGCGTCCTCGAGACCGGCGCGACGCAGGATGAGCTCACTCGACCCATCGCCCACCATCGGTTCGAAACGCCGAATCCCGGCGGCACCGGCAAGACGCGACTCGTCGGTGTCCACGACGATCACGTCCCACACCTCGCTGAGACGCCGCAGCAGCTCACGGGTCGTGCCGCCTGCCCCGACGACGATGCACTTCATGCGACTCCCTCCGGCGCCTCGACGTCGACGAGGCAGTTGGGGCCATTATGGCGGACGGTACGGCTCCGCATAGCCGGTTCATCCCCTCCGATGAGACGGACCAAGGGTTCGGACCAGGACTCAGCCAA
This sequence comes from Acidimicrobiia bacterium, assembly GCA_041557775.1. Classification (GTDB taxonomy): domain Bacteria; phylum Actinomycetota; class Acidimicrobiia; order Spongiisociales; family UBA5794; genus DATHZQ01. The sequence continues at coordinate 1,932 of JBFFFX010000238.1, forward strand.
CGATGCCGGCCGCACGCATGTCGGCAGCGGTGTCCGCGGCGAACCCGAGCTCGGCAAGCAACACGTCGGTGTCGCCGCCCGGACGGGGCGCCGGCTGCGGAGCCGCCGCACCGCTCCGTCCAAAACGTGGGGCGGGGCCGGGCACCGTCGCTCCATCGACCTCGATGAACGTTCCCCGCGCCGCCATATGAGGGTGGTGGGGCGCCTCGTCCAATGACATCACCGGGGCGACGCACGCATCGCTCCCTGCAAACACCTCGACCCAATGATCCCTGGTGCCCGAGGCGAAGATCGCCGCAAGCCGCTCCCGCATCGCGGGCCACGCTGCAACGTCGAGCTGCGCGGGCAGCTCGGCCGGATCGAGGTCGAGGCGGTCGAGCAGCTCGGCGTAGAACTGCGGCTCGATCGCCCCCACGGCGACGTATCGATCGTCGGAGGTCCGGTACGTGCGATAGAACGGCGCCGCCCCGTCGAGCAGGTTGGCGGTGCGACGGTCCACCCACAATCCCCGAGCGCGCATCTCGTAGGTCATTGCCATAAGCGAGGCGGCTCCGTCGACCATCGCCGCATCCACGACCTGCCCGCGGCCAGACGAACGCCGCTCGTACAGGGCGGCGAGCACACCCATTGCGAGGTAGAGGGCACCGCCGCCGAAGTCGCCGACCAGGTTCAGGGGCGGCGGGGGCACGTCGTCGGCCTTGCCGACCGAGTGCAGGGCGCCGGTGAGCGCGATGTAGTCGATGTCGTGACCCGCCTGCTGGGCCATCGGTCCCTCCTGGCCCCAGCCCGTCATCCGCCCGTAGACCAGACCCGGGTTGCGATCGAGACAGACATTGGGACCGAGACCGAGCCGCTCGGTGACCCCGGGACGCATGCCCTCGAGGAGCACATCGGCGGTGGCGACGAGGTCCAACGCGACGTCCCGGCCCGCCGGGTGCTTGAGATCGATGCCGATCGAGCGCCGGTTTCTTCCCAGGAGCGAGCGGAGCGGATCCGCAGGTCCGCCGACACGATCCACCCGGATGATCTCGGCTCCCATGTCGCCGAGCAGCATGCCGCAAAACGGCACGGGTCCGATGGCTTCGAGTTCGACGATGCGCAGTCCGTGTAGCGGTCCCATCGGCGGGAAGGTACCAGGGCCGGCGGGACCATCATTGCGTGCCGGCGGCCAGGCCGGGAGCGGTAGGGTTCGCCGCCTATGGACGCCCCTCTCGTACGCGCCCGCGCGCTCACAAAGCGTTTCGAGGAGTTCGTCGCCGTCGACGGCGTCGATTTCGACGTGCGGCCCGGTGAGGCTTTCGGGTTCTTGGGACCCAACGGCGCCGGCAAGAGCTCGACGATGCGCATGATCGGTGCCGTGTCGCCGCGCTCGGCGGGTGAGCTGTCGGTGTTCGGTCTGGACCCCGAAACGAACGGAGCCGAGATCCGTGCCCGCCTCGGTGTCGTGCCGCAGGAGAACAATCTCGATAGCGAGCTGCCCGTCGGCGAGAACCTCATGATCTACGGCCGCTACTTCGACCTCCCCCGGAGCGTGATCCGCGAACGCATCGCCGAACTGCTCGCATTCGCTCAACTCGAGGCCCGTGAGAAGTCGAAGGTCGACTCCCTCTCGGGGGGAATGAAACGCCGGCTGACGATCGCCCGCGCCTTGATAAACCGGCCCGACCTGCTTCTCCTCGACGAGCCGACGACGGGTCTCGACCCACAAGCACGACATCTCTTGTGGGACCGCCTCTACCGGTTGAAGCAGCAGGGCGTCACGCTGATCATCACCACGCACTACATGGACGAGGCCGAGCAGCTCTGCGACCGCCTCGTCGTGATGGACAAAGGCGCGATTGCCGCCGAGGGATCGCCGACGGAGCTGATCGCCCGCTACAGCCCGCGGGAGGTCGTCGAGCTCCGCTTCCCGGTGGGTGTACAAGGCGAGGTGATGGACCGTCTCGACGGGCTCGCTTCGCGGACCGAAGTGCTGCCCGATCGCGTGCTCCTCTACACCGACGACGGCGATGCCACCACCGCCGGGGTCCATCGGCGGGGACTCGAACCGGAGACCATCGTCGCCCGTCGCAGCAGCCTCGAAGACGTCTTTCTGCGTCTGACCGGCCGCTCCCTGATCGACTGATGACCTCCCGCGGAGCCCTCCGCTACTTCGAGACCCGGGCCCGGGTCTACCGCCACGTGTGGCGCGGATCGGTCATCTCGACGTTCTTGAACCCGGTGATGTTCCTTGCAGCGATGGGCCTCGGCCTCGGTTCCCTCGTCGACAGCGGTCCGGGCAACGCGGCGCTCGAGGGCATCTCGTACCTCGCCTTCCTCGCTCCCGGCCTGATGACCGCCACGGCGATGCAGGCCGCTGCCGGGGACAGCTCCTGGCCGGTGATGGCCGGGATCAAGTGGCTCAAGACCTACGACGCAGCGCTGGCAACGCCCGTCGGCGTCGCCGACCTCGTCGTCGGGCACATCGGGTTCGTCACGGTGCGGATCGCGTTCGCCGCGGCCGTGTACGGTTTGGTCGCCGCGGCGTTCGGGGCGATCGGTGTCGGAGGTGCCCTGATCGCGACCGCGCCGGCGGCCCTGACCGGCCTCGCCTTTGCTGCGCCGGTCACCGCGTACACGGCATCGCTGGAGCGGGAGACCGGACTCACCGCCCTGTTTCGCTTCGGGATCCTTCCGATGTTCCTGTTCTCCGGAACCTTCTTCCCGATCACCCAGCTCCCCGGCTTCATCCAGCCCGCCGCCTACGTCACGCCCCTGTGGCACGGTGTCGAGCTGACCCGGAGCGCGGCGCTCGGCCTCGCCC
>JBFFFX010000239.1:0-4726 GCA_041557775.1 Acidimicrobiia bacterium
GCGGTGGGTCGACCGGTGACACCCCGCTCCCGGTCTGCCGAGCCTGCGGAGGCGCGGACCTCGAGCGGGATCCGCGATCGGGCCGGCCCGCTGGATGACTGCGAACTCGCCGGTGCGCCGCTGCCGCGCTCGCGCTTCGCCGGCCCGGGCGAGACGATCATCAGTACCCGCATCACCGTCAGGCTGATGACGATCGCCGCGGTCGCCACGTACAGGGCCATCACTACCGGATGCGACGTATCGGTTCCGGCGGCGACACCGTGCACCAGGGCTCCGAGAAACACGCCGAGCGACGAGAAGTGGAGCAGCCGCCAGTAGCGCTGACCGATGTGCGTGCGGAGGTAGAAGCTGACGACGATCAGCAGCAGGCCGTAGAACGCCACGCCACCCCACGCCACGGCGACCGGGCGCCAGTCCGATGCGCCCGGGACCAACACCTCGCGTGCGTCGAACTCGACGAAGTCGTGGAGGTACAGAGCGACCATGTGGGTCCCGGTCGCGAGCAGCGAGCCGACCGACAGTGACTCGTGAGCGAACGTCAGCTTCTTGACCGTGCGCGGGAACACGCCGAGGGAAAGCACGAGTCCCCAGATCGTCGCCGCCGCCAGCAGCCCGTAGGCGACCAACCCCGACCCGCGAATCAGCATCCATTCGAAGCTCATGCTGCGGCAACCTGAAAGCCCGATGTGGCGTAGACCGCACCGTCGTGCCACACGACCAGGGCGCCGTCGATCCAAGACTGCGCCGCGGCCCAGGCCAGGCCCCCGGCACCGCGGAGGAGGACGGTCTTCGCCCCGGCCTCGGCTTCCACAGCCGAGCGCGCGATCACCGTGGCACTCTCCACCGGTGTCTGTGCCGGCGCCCCCGTCCGGGGGTCGATGATGTGGTGAACCGCCTCGCCGGCCACCCGCCAGGTTCTCCGGCCCACCGAACTCGTCGCGAGCGCACCGACGCCGAGGGGGATCGTGGCGACGACCTCGCCACCGGGTCCGGTGACGTCCACGACGCAGGCCTCGTGCGCCGACGCGATGTCACCGCCGGCCGAGACGATGGAGGCCCATCCCCGGGCGACCGCGCGATCCGCTGCCCAGCCCTTGGCGATCCCGCCGAGGTCGAGGCGCAGACCCGGCGACCGAATCAGACGCCCATCGCGCAGCGACCATGACCGACCACCTGCATCTCCGCGTGGAGGCTCGCGCCGATCGGCAACCGCCTCGAAGCTCCGGTCGTAGCCCCAGCGGACGACATCGGCGCCCACCCCTGCATCGACGAGCCCCCCGGTGCGATCGCGTAGTCGGGACGCAACTGCGAGGACCTCTGCCAGCTCTGCCGGCACGGGGACGGCCCGGCGCGGGTCATCGTTCAAACGAGTCAACGGGCTGTCGGCGAGAAACCGGCTGCAGGCTCGCTCGGCGTGGGCGAACCAGCGGCGAGTTGCTGCGACCGCGTCATCGTCGCGTGCGGTGACCGAGATCGTCGTCCCCATCGCTGCGAACTCCGCAACGATCACGAGCCACTGCTCGCTTTGCGCGTCGGCGCAGACGCGGTCACGGCTCCGCCGGCCGCAGGCGAGGACACGACCACACGGCGTACTACGGGCTCGGGTCGCGGAGCCGGCGTGTAGCGGAGAACGACGAGCCCGTCCTGCGGCATGTCCGGCACCGGGGCGAAGGTCGTGGTCGGGATGGCGGTGCCCGGCGATGGAGGCGGTGCGGTCGCCTCTGGTGCATCGGGCTGCACAGCGGCAGCCGGTGCCCCAACGGTGCGAGCGACAATCGCTGTGGACCAGGCGATCGCGACGGCAGTCCATGCCGCGATGCGACGGCGCCGGTCCTTCGGGAACCGTTTCCTGATCATGGACCTTCTCCCCCAGTGCCGGAATCTGCGAGTCGCAGTACGACGTCATTTGCGATCAACACGGCAACGATGGAAGGGGCCAGCTCTCTCTCGAGATCGGCTCGGGCGAGCATCTCGGTGTGCCCGTTTGCCGCCAGGACCGTCGAGATCGCAGCGGGCAGCGCCTCGACGGAGGGAGGAGGCGGAACGGCGCCCACCAGCTCGACGACTTCCGGCAACGCGGGTGGGGCGGCCTCGACGGCGGCAGTGTCGAGGGCGGGCGACGACGGGCCTTCGGCCATCCCGCCGTCGATGAGCGACCAGATGGCGAAGCCGGCGACGGCCAGGCTGACGCCCAAGACGAAGACTTCGGCGCGACGCATCAGTCGTCGTCCTCCTCGTCCTCCTCGTCCTCTTCCTCGTCGTCGTCGTCGTCCGCCTCGTCGCGATCGTCGTCGTGGTCGTCGTCCCCGTCGCGATCGTCGTCGTGGTCCTCGTGGTCCTCGTCGTGGTCGCGGTCATCGCCGGCAGGGGGAGCGGCCGCGGCGGGCGACGCTCCGCGCACGGTCTCGACGATCACGACCGGCTCGGGAGGTGCGGCCTCCGGAAGCGGCATACCGGCATCGGCGCAGATCGGTCGCAGCGCGTCCAGCGCCGCCTGCTCGAGCGCGGTGATGGTGCCGTCCGCCTCGAGGGCGACGAGTGCGAGGCCGTCGTCCCCGCACGCCTGTGCGAGGTCTGCCTCGGCGAGAGCCTCCGGTGGGGCCGTCGTGGTCGTCACGATGTCGGAAAGGGCAGGCGCCGCCGCCTTCGCCGCAGTGACGGCAGCGGCGTGGGTGTCGCCCGGCACGTCCTCGGATGAGCCATCGAACACGGCGGAACCTGCGAACACGAGAGCGGGAATGCTCAGAATCCCGACGATCAGGCCTGCAACTGCGGTGCGAGGCGCAATGTTCTTCATACCCGGTCCTTCAAGAGTCGACGTTGCAACCATGCGGGATCGAGCGCTAGTGGTGCGCTAAAGCCTGCCTAACGATCGGCTGTCGATCTCGGCCTGCACCGATGAGCCCCGCCGGAGACCCGTTGACGCCGCGGGTCGAGGCGGTACGCTGACGGCCCGCGGCGAGTCCGCCGTTGATCGACGAGGGGCATTCACGACCTTGGCCACGGTCTCTTCCGGCACCGACTCCACCTCGCGGCTCGGCCCGATCGAGTTCGTCACGCTCGTGTCGATGATCCTTGCGGTCGGCGCGCTGTCGATCGACCTCATGCTTCCCGCGTTCTCGGACATGCGCACCGATTTCGGACTGGCGGCGGACTCAACCGCAGTGACCGGCGTCGTCAGCGCCTTTCTGTTCGGGCTCGCCGCCGGTCAGATCCCCTACGGACCACTGGCCGATCGCTACGGGCGCAAGCCCATGCTCTACGTCGGCTTCGCCATCTACATCGCCGGTGCGGTCGGTGCGGCGCTCGCCCCGACGCTTCCCCTCGTGCTGGCGGCACGCTTCGTCTGGGGCGTCGGCGCCGCCGGCCCCCGAGTCCTGGGGATCTCGATCATCCGCGACGTCTACGAGGGCGACCAGATGGCGAGGACCATGTCGCTCGTGATGGCCGTGTTCGTGTTCGTCCCCATCATCGCGCCGAGCCTCGGTGCGCTCATGCTCACCGTGGCACCGTGGCGATGGCTGTTCTGGCTCTGTGCGCTCTTCGTGGTGGTACTCGCCGCGTGGTCGTCACGGCTTCACGAGACGCAGGACCCGGCGGATCGCCTCGAGCTCCGTCTCGACCGGATCCTGGACGCAGCCCGGCAGGTCTGGAGCAACCGCACAGCCGCCGGGTACACCCTGGCGATGACCGCGCTGTTCGGTGCCTTCGTCTCCTATCTCGCCACGTCCGAGATCATCGTCGCCGACGTGTTCGATCGACCGGACGCCTTCCCGCTGGTGTTCGGAGGCCTCGCCGCGGTGATGGGCGCAGCACTCCTGGGCAACGCACGCATCGTCGCCCGCTACGGCGCCCGGCGCCTCGTGCACATCGGGCTCGTGGGCTACGTGCTTGCGGCGACTGCGCTCGCCGGCCTCTCGCTGCTGACCGGCGGCACACCGGCGTTCCCGATCTTCCTCGTCGGATTCGCCGCGATGCTGAGCTTGCACGCGCTGCTGATACCGAATCTCAACACCGTGGCCATGAATCCACTGGGACGCGTCGCCGGGACCGCATCGGCAATCATCGGCACCGTGTCCACCGCCGGCGGCACCGCCCTTGGCGCCGTGTTCGACCGCATGTTCGACGGCACCATCACCCCACTGTCGGTGGCGTTCCTCGCCGTGGGTCTCGCCGCCCTCGGGATCATCACCTGGACCGAACGGGGCAAGCTTGCGCTGCGGCGATGACGCCGGGCCGTACCTCGCGCCGAACCGCTAGCGTCCGGCACGCCCATGGCTCATCTGATCCTGTTCCACCACGCGCTCGGGCTCACTGCAGGCGTCGAGGCTTTCGCCCAGGCCCTGCGCACGGAGGGGCACGAGGTCACCGTCCCCGACCTGTACGACGGTGTGACGTTCGCGACCATCGGCGAGGGGGTCGGGCATGCCGAGGAAGTCGGATTCAAGAACCTCCTCGCGGCGGCAACCACCGTCGCCGAGACGCATCCCGAGCACGTGGTCTACGGAGGCTTCTCTCTCGGTGGGCTGCTCGCCCACAAGCTCGCACAGACGCGGCCCGAGGCGCAGGGGGCACTGCTCTACCACTACGGCGATGTCCCCATCGACACGTTCGGCGACAAATGGCCGGCGGGAACCCCGGTGCAGTTCCACATCGGCGAACACGACGAATGGTGCGAGCGGGACGTGGTCGACGACTTCGTCCGCAGGGCCGGTGCGTCGGCGCC
>JBFFFX010000240.1:0-4718 GCA_041557775.1 Acidimicrobiia bacterium
CACGTGGGTATCGAACCCCGCGGTGACCGAGTCGATGGCCGTCGCCTGCACGCAGTAGTCCGTGGCGAGGCCGACGATGACGACGTGGGTCACGGCCTGGTCGTGGAGCATCCCCGCGAGCTCCGTCGGCGTCGTCTTTCCGCTCTCGGGGTCGCGCACCGTGAACCCGGAGTACCCGTCCTCGCCACCGGTGCCCTTCAGCACGACGGGACCGTCCGACTCGAGGTCGGGGTGGAACTCCGCGCCCCATGTTCCGGCGACGCAGTGCACCGGCCAGATCCCGCCGTCCTTCTCGAAGTGCGGCGTGCTCTCGGGGTGCCAGTCCTGGGTGTACACGACCACTGCGCCGGCCTCTTGTGCCGCGGCGATCTGGTTGTTGATGAAGGCGATGGCCGCCTCGCCGCCGGCGACGTACAGCGAGCCGGCGGGGTCGGCGAAGTCATTCTGTACGTCGACGACAACGAGGGCGACGTCGGGTCTGTACGCAATGGGCATCGTCAACTCCCAGTATCGACCTGATCGAGTGCGTTCTCGAGGGTGGCCCAGGGCAGGTCTGCGCATTTGATGCGCACCGGGAACTTGCGTACTCCCTGCAAGGCCTCGAGATCTCCGAGCACCGCGCCGGGTCGGTCCGGATCGACCGGATTCTCGCCATCGGCGATCGTCATCATCACCTTGAAGCGATGAGCCAAGTCGCGCACGTCCGCGATCGACTTGCCGACGATGGCGTCGGCCATCATCGAACCGGATGCTTGCGAGATCGAGCACCCTTGTCCGTGGATCGCCGCATCGACGACGGTGCCGTCCGTGACGGCGAGGTCGAGCGCAAACTCGTCCCCGCACGACGGGTTCTCCCCCTCGGCGTGGATGTGGTCCCCGGTGAGCGCGCCGCGGCGACGCGGGTTGCGGTAGTGGTCGAGGATGACCTCGCGATACAGCTCGTCTATCGCCATGTTTGCCGGCCGGGATCGGGGAGGGCCAGGATAACGGTTGCGGGCCGGGTCCCATTCCGCGGCGTGGTGGAGTACGTTCGCCGCAGCCGTTGTGGGCGCTACGCTTCGCTACCGGCAGCCGGCACGACGACCGTCACGGCTTCTTTGGGGGCTTTCCGATGAGCGACGTAGCAATCAAATCGCCGCGACTTGCCATTCTCGTGTCGAGCGATCGACGGCGGGGGGCCGAGGTCTTCGGTGAAGCGCTTGGCGGCGCACTGCGGGAGCGAGGCTGGGACGTCGAGCTGTTCTCGCTCACGACGGCCGGCGACGGCCCTCGCGTTGCGGCGACGCCGGTCTCGGCCATCGCCCCCGACCGCTTGGGGCGCCTCGACCGCAAGGTCGTCACCGCGTTGCGGCGTCGCGTCGCCGACTACGAACCCGACGTCGTGCTCGCCAATGGGGCCGCCACGATGCAGTACGCGGTCGCTGCGCTGCGATCGACGTGGCGCCGTCCGCGACTCGTCTACGTCAGCATCGGCGAACCGATGTACTGGATCCGCAGCCCGCGCCACCGTTTCTTGCGCTCGCTCATTCTCAAGGGCGTCGATCGGGTGCTGTCGGTATCGGCGACGACGGCCGCGCAACTGGTCGAACACCTCGGTGTGCCGCAGGCCAAGGTTCGAGTGGCCCCGACGGGCGTGCCGGCGCGCTTCTTCGCTGCGGTCCCGGAGCCGTCCGGAGAGGAGCTCCGCGTGGTGTTCATCGGGAACCTGTCGGTCGAGAAGGACCCGATGCTGGCGCTGGACGTGGTCGAGTCGGTCGCGGCAAGCCATCCGGTCAGGCTGCGCTTCCTCGGCGGCGGGCCGCTGCGGGAGGCCCTGGAATCGACTGCGGCGGAACGCGGTCTCGGCGACATCGTCGAGATCCTCGGCTCGGTGCCCGACGTGGTACCCCACCTCGAATGGGCAGATGCGCTGCTCCTGACGTCCCGGACGGAAGGGCTGCCCGGCGTGCCGCTCGAAGCGGCGGCTGCTGCCGTCCCGAGCGTCGTGTTTGCGGCCGGTGGGTCGGGCGAGACGGTCGTCGACGGCGTCACCGGCCGCGTCGTCCCCAAAGGCGACGTCGCCGCGGCCGCCGCTGCGCTGGGCGAGCTGGCAGCCGACCCGGTCCTGCGCCGCCGCTGGGGCGATGCCGCCCGCACCCGTGCGGCAGCCGAGTTCACCCTCGAGGCGTCCGTCGACCGGTACATCGACCTGCTCACCGCCGAGGTGAGAGGTCGGTCCGCAACGAGGACCACACCATGACAGACCCGGTCAAGCTCGCTCACCTCACGACGGTGGATCTCAGCCTCCGCTATCTCGTCCTGCCGCAACTCGAAGCCGGCGTGGCCGCAGGCTGGGACACGATCGGGATCAGCGCTCCGGGTGAGTACGTGCCTCAGGTGGAGGCCGTTGGGGTCCGGCACCTTCCGCTGCCGGCGTCTTCGCGGGGCTGGGGGTTGCGCGCCGACCTGAAGGCGGCGTGGCAGCTCTGGAGGATTCTGCGCCGCGAGCGCATCGACATCCTGCACACGCACAACCCCAAGCCCGGCCTGTACGGTCGGGTTCTCGGCCGCCTGGCCCGGGTGCCGATCGTGGTCAACACGGTCCACGGGCTGTACGCAACGGAAGACGATCGTCTCCCGAAGCGGCTGGTCGTCTACGGCTTGGAGACGATGGCCTCGCGCTTCTCCGACGCAGAGCTGGTTCAGAGTTCCGAGGACGTGGCGCTGATGACGCGGCGCCACATCTCTGCGGGTCATCGCACGTACCTGCTGGGCAACGGTGTGGATCTCACCCGTTTCGACCGGAGTCGCTTCTCGGACGCCGACCGGGTGGCGGTACGGCGCGAGCTCGGGGTGACACCGGATCAGATCCTCGTTGGCACCGTCGGCAGACTGGTCGCCGAGAAGGGCTACCCGGAGCTGGTGACGGCCGCCGGCCGCCTGGGGGGCGGCTTCGCCTTCATTGCGGTCGGTCCCGATGATCCGGAGAAGGCAGACGCGCTCGGCGACGACTTCGCCACGCGGGCAGCGGGGGCGGGGGTTGCCTTGCTGGGCATGCGCACCGATGTCGACCGGCTCTACGCGGCTATGGATCTGTTCGTCCTGCCATCGCACCGCGAGGGCTTTCCCCGTGCAGCGATGGAGGCGGCCGCAATGGGTCTCCCGATCGTCGCGACCGACATCCGCGGCTGCCGCGAGGTCGTCGAAGCCGGAAGCAACGGCACGCTCGTGCCCGTGCGGGACCCGGATGCGCTGGCGGCGGCCATCGCCGAGATCGGAGAGGATGCGGAGGTGCGCCGCCGGATGGGTGCCGCCAGCAGAGAGCGGGCGCGGCGGCTGTTCGACGAGCGTCGCGTGGTGCACACGGTCTTCAGCACCTACCACGGCGTGGCACTCCGCAAGGGCATCACGAAGGTGGTGGATGCTGCACCGATGATCGCCGAGCCGGTCCTGCGGCCGGCGGAGGATCGGGACGTTCCCTACCTCGCTCGGCTGCACATGGAGGCGATCAGCACCGGGTTCCTGCCGCGGCTCGGCTCCAGCTTCATGGAACGCCTCTACTCGGCCATGCTCGGGTGGGAGGGAGCCGAGGTCTTCGTCGCCGACGGCCTCTGGCGCCCGGTGGGCTTTGTCGCCGGCGTCACGGATGTGGGCGCCTTCTACAAGCACTTCATCCGTCATCATGGAATCGGCGCCGGGTTGTCCTCGGTGACTCGTCTGATACGGCCGTCGGTGCTGCGGCGAGCGTGGGAGACACTCACGTACGGGGGCGAGCACGACGGTCCTCGCGCCGAGCTCCTGGCGATGGCGGTGGCACCGGAAGCGCGTCGGCGCGGCCTGGGATTCCAACTCGGCCGCAGATTGCTCGATACCCTGGCTGCCCGTGGAGAGGATCGAGTGAACGTCGTCGTCGGTGCCGACAATGCCGTAGCGATCGCAGCGTACCGGAAGATGGGTTTCGAACCCGCCGGCGCGATCGAAGTCCATGCCGGAGAGCGATCGGAGGTGCTGACGTGGACGGCGTGATCGGAATGGGAGTGGCGCTGGTCGTTGCTGCGGGCGTTTGCGTCGCCTTGATCCGCCTCGGACCCAAGCTCGGGTTCGTTGACCGCCCGGACGGGCACCTCAAGCCCCACGAGCTGCCGATCGTTCCGCTCGGCGGTGTTGGCGTGTTCACCGGTGTCCACGTCGGGCTTGCCGTGGCCGGGCAGTTCAACACCGGTCTCCTGATCGCCTCCGGGATGCTGCTGGTGCTGGGTCTGATGGATGACTACCGCGATCTCGGTCCCGGGCTTCGCCTGCTGATCCAGGTGATCGCGGGTGCCGTGCTGGCGGTCGGGGCCGACCTTTCTGCGGTACCGGACGGGCCGCTGAGCATCGTCTTGGTCGCTGCCATCGTCGTCGTCATGGTGAACGCAGTGAATCTCCTCGACGGCTTGGACGGACTCGCCGGAGGAACGGCCCTCGTCACCGCACTTGGCATTGCAGCGATTGCGGCGGTCCGCGGGTTGGAGACGGCATCGCCGGGGTTGGTTCTCGCAGGCGCCATCTTCGGCTTCCTCCTGTGGAACTGGAACCCGGCGCGGATGTTCTTCGGCGACAACGGCGCCTACTCCGTGGCGCTGTTTCTCGTCTACGGGTTTCTCGTCGCGACCCCGCAGGAAGCCGAGGTGCAAGTGGTCGTCACGACCGGCCTACTGGGCGTCTTTGCCATCGACTTGGCGGTGACACTCATCCGC
>JBFFFX010000241.1:0-4707 GCA_041557775.1 Acidimicrobiia bacterium
AGCGATGGCGCAAGTGGCGGCCTTCGGCGGGTGACGACTTCGTCGTCGGCGACCGGCGGTGGGTGGAGGTCGCCAAGACGATCCACACTCGTGCCTACGGGTACGACGGAGTGCATGCACATCCGGCGCTCCTTCCGGACCGCACTCGGTCCGGTTGTGCCGTCGAGTTGGCTGCGCTGTCCGTCGGTGCGGTCGAGGCGTGGACGTTCGCCTTCGAGGCGTTCGGTCCCGCGCACCTCCAGCACGACGCGCTCGTGGCGGCGGCGAAGGCGGTCGTGCTGAAGACCCCGGTCCCGCCCGATGTCGCCGCCGTTCCGCATCACAACCTCAGCTACCCGGCGTGGCTGAGCGGATTGCATCTTCGGGTCAACCGGGGCGATCAGTAGGGTCCGGCGCTCAGAGACCAGATCCCGACCGGTGGGCCGGGTCAGAAGGAGTAGCTCTCGCCCCAGTCGAGCGGAACGACCTCGATCCCGGACGGCTCCAGCACGGCCTTGGCCATGCTCGCCAGCCATGTGCGGCCGTGCCGGCTCGTGTAGAAGTCGTGGATCGGCACGACTTGGCGGGGACCGAGGGCTCGCGCAAAGTCGACGGAGGCGGTGACGGAGCCCCAGGGCACCAGCAGCGGCAGGGCCAGCACAGGCGCCGTCGTGGACGGCTGATAGCTGTCGCCGGGGTGCGTGATCACGCCGTCGATGGTCCAGCTTCGGTTGGGCGGTTGGGCGCCGGTGGGGATCCGCTCGTGGATCACGTCCTCTGCACTGCATCCTTGCGGCGGGAGGGTCGACGCGGCGATCTCGTGCTCCGCGAGCAAGTCGACGACGGCCTGGTTGGCGTGGACCGTGACGTCGTCGCCGCGATCGAGCACCCAGCGTACGAACGCCGGTTTGACGTGGTCGCCGTGTTCATGGGTCACGAGCACGCGTTGGATCTCGCCGATCGAGTCGAGTTCGATAAGGCCGGTGTCGAACGTGTGGAACCCGGGATCGATGAGGGTCGCCCCGTCATCGGTGGTGACGACGAGGCAGGAGTCGGTGAGGCGTCGAATAGTCGGCATGATCACGACCCTAAAGGATGCCGACCCCAAGTGGTGAACGAGGTCCGCGCCGGCCCGGCGGCGGCCGATGCGAATATGCGCCGGCTGCCCCCGGGCGACGAGCTGAGGAGCCCTCGATCGCAGCTTGCGCCGAGATAAAAGCGCGCCGCAAGGGCCCCGTGATCTAGCCTCGGTGCCTGATGGAGACATTGTCGGACATGCTGTTGCTGATCGGCCTCGTGCTGGGGCCCGCCGTCGGTGTGGTCGCCGGAGGCCTGCTGCTGGGTTGGCTGGGGCGCCGGCAGGGCTTGCCCGACAGGGGTGGGGACGTCTTCGGCAACATCGGCGACTCTCCGGACGGCGAGGCCGATCTCATGAGCAGCGGTGCTGCCAGCATGCTGTGGGCGGTCCCGTTTGCGGGGCTCAGCGCGGTCATGGTTCTGGCGCCGGTGGTTGCCGCAGTGTTGTCGGTGATGGGCGGCCGAGCGGACCTCGGCTACCTGATGACGATCGGCTTCGGCGGTGGAGCGTTGGTGCTCGACCGCCTGGCCGCCCGCGACATCCAAAGGAGGTGGCTGAGGATGCGCGTCCCCGGCGTGGTCCTCTCCGCCGCAGTGGGGTTCTTCATCGCCCTCGCCAGCTTCCTTGGTTCCGAGCTGGCGAGTTTCGCCGGCTACGACCTCGGCAACAACGCCCGGGTGCTGGTGCCGTTGGGCGTGGCCGTCCTGCTCGGCGCACTGGGCGTTGTCGCGTGGCGCCGGCGGCGGGATCGCTGAGTTTCCGGGACGGTCGTCCGGGAGATCCGCGAGCGTATCGGTAATACGGATTACGTCGGTCGACGACGTAGTACGGTGCGTCGTCGCACAGGGGAGGTGAGGCGATCTTCCATTCAGGAGGCTGGTGGTCGTACCTGCGGTACGACGAAGACCAAGATCGGCCCCAGCTCGATCGCGTCTTGCTGCGGCGGGTCCTCGGCTACGGCGCACCGTACAAGGGCAAGCTGGCAGTGGTGCTTGCCACGATCCTCGTGATCTCGGGGCTGACATTGGTGCCGCCGCTGATCATGCGGACCCTCATCGACACGGCGATCCCTGAGAAGGATCTGGGTCTGGTCACCTGGCTCGGGGTTGGGATGGTGGCGGTGCCGCTCGTGAATGGCGCCCTCGGGGTGCTGCAGCGCTGGGCGTCGGCGGCAATCGGTGAAGGCATCATCTTCGACCTCCGCTGCCAGCTCTACGGCCACTTGCAGCGCATGTCGCTGGGCTTCTTCACCGCTACCCGCACCGGTGAGCTGATGTCGCGTCTCATCAACGACGTGGTCGGTGCACAGCAGGCCGTGACCGGGACGTTCGTCACCCTGGCAGCCAACATCGTCACGACGGTGCTCACGTTCGCGATCATGTTCCGCCTCGAGTGGCGGCTGACGTTGCTCGCCGTGGCGATCCTCCCGCTATTCATCTTCGCCTCCCGCCGCGTCGGCAAGACGCTGCGCGTCATCCGCCGTCGGCAGATGGAGCACAACGCCCAGATGACGGCGCACATGCAGGAGACCCTGAGCGTGTCGGGGGCGCTGCTCGTCAAGCTCTTCGGGCGCACTCGAGACGAGGACGGCCGATTCGCCGGATACGCGTCGGAAGTGCGCGACCTCGGCGTGCGGCAGGCGACGATCGGCCGCTGGTTCTTCATGGCGATGGGGGTGATGAGTGCCCTCGGTTCGGCCCTCGTGTTCTGGTTCGGCGCCGTGTTCGTGATCAACGGGACGCTCACCATCGGGACGATCGTGGCGCTGTCGGCCTACCTGGCCAATCTCTACGGACCGTTGACGGCGCTCACCAACGCCCGCGTCGAGTTCGCGACCTCACTCGTCTCGTTCGAGCGTGTCTTCGAGGTCCTCGACATGCCGCACGACATCGTCGAACAGCCTCGACCCCACGACCCCGGTCACTTGGAAGGGAGGGTCGAGTTCGACTCCGTGTGGTTCTCCTACGGCGGGGCGAGCGGTCTCGAGTCCGTTCGTCGCTACGGATGGGGCGGCATGACGGAGGCGGAGGACCCTTCGCAGCGGCGGGACGGTGACGGCTGGACGCTCGAAGATCTCAGTTTCGGCGTCGAACCGGGAGAGCTGGTTGCACTCGTCGGGCCGAGCGGTGCGGGGAAGACGACGACCACCTACCTCGTGCCGCGCATGTACGACGTCGATCGCGGAGAGGTCCTCATCGACGGTCGGGACGTCCGCTCGTACCGGCTCGAGGCGCTGGCACGAGGGATCGGCGTGGTGACGCAGGAGTCCTACCTGTTCCACGACACGATCGCGGCCAACCTCCGCTATGCCCGACCCGACGCGACGGATGCGGAGCTGCGCGCCGCCGCCGCTACGGCGAACATCGCCGAGTTCATCGACGGTCTGCCCCGGGGGTACGAGACCGTGGTGGGGGAGCGCGGCTACCGACTGTCGGGCGGTGAGAAGCAGCGGATCGCGATCGCGCGCGTGATTCTCAAGGACCCACAGATCTTGATTCTCGACGAGGCGACGTCGCACCTGGACGCGCACTCCGAGGCGTTGATCCAGGAAGCCCTCGAGCGGGTCATGCGGGGGAGGACCTCGCTCGTCATCGCCCACCGCCTGTCGACGATCCTCGCGGCAGACCGCATCTTGGTCATCGATCGGGGCCGACTGGTCGAATCGGGGTCTCACGAGGAGCTGGTCGACCGGGAGGGCCTGTACTCGTCTCTGTACCGGACGCAGTTCGCTCCGGCGAGTTGAAGCACCGCTGCGCGGTGCTCAGCGGTTAGCCTGCTGGGCATGCCGAGGCGCACGAGATCGGGATCACGGTGGGGATGGCTGATCGCGCTCACCATGATGGCGGCAGCGTGTGGCGGCGGTTCCAGTCCGCAGGACTATTACGGCGCACTCGCCGACGAGACGGCGGTCTACGCCGAAGCGATCGACGAACTGCAGCAACTGTACGGCGAGGAACTCGTCGACGAGCTCGCTTCGCTCCAGGAAGCCTCCGACTTCAGCGACACCGCGGCGGTCGATGCGTACTTCAAGCAGGCGAAGGAAGTCGCCATCGTCAAGACCGCGGAACTGTTCACCGACCTGGGCGGTGAGCTGCGCACCCTGCTCGACGCACTGCGGGCGATGGATCCCCCGCAGGGGTTGGTGCCGTCGCACAACGATGCGGTGACCACGGGGGAGGCGCTGGCGGCGGCGCTGCCGGTGACCATCTCCGCCGTGCGGAGCCTCGAGACGATCGCGCAACTCCAGGAGACGATCGAGGCGTCGCCGTTCAACGACGCGGCGCAGCGCTTCGCGATCGCGTGTCAGAACCTGGAGGACACTGGCACCGGTGCCGGCATCGAAGTCGACTTGCAGTGTCCAGACGGTCTCGATCGCGACGCCGGATAGCTGCGGCTCGTCTCCCCGCCATGGTGGTGGCGATGGTGGTCCTTGCCGCTGCTGCCTGTGGTGGAGACGATGCGGCCTTCCGTGATGACGCCCTTTCCCCTGTTTCGAGCACGATGGCCACGGCATCCTCGACTTCCACAGCCGCTCCGGCCGCAACGTCGACCACGGCAGAGCCGCGGGCGCCGGTCATCGGGACCGACGAGTGTGCGCACGTGATCGAAGCGGAGATCGAATTCCGCGACGACGGGCTTGCCGACGTGTC